>NZ_DJGL01000019.1:0-24281 GCF_002432735.1 Mesotoga sp. UBA5847
ATTAAGCATGGCTTGAAGTTTCCTTCTTCACCTTCTTGGCACACTCCGGTCATTTTCTCTGCAAGAAGGATTCCTAATAGCCTAGATCCAGTCAAAATAAGCTTCGTATTTATGCATCAAAGTTGTATTATTTTATCAGGAGCAGTTGCTCCAATTCTATGGGGAGGTGTTTTTCGATGAATAGGCGTTTTCTTTTCGTGCTAATCCTGTCTTTTCTTCTGACTATGTCCGCACTGATCGCCAACACAATCGTTCTGGAGTTCTGGACTCATGAAGATCCGAACAGAACTCCACTTGAAGAACGTTTCATCCGGGAATTTCAGGAGATGTACCCCAATGTAGTTATTAAAAGGGTTACCCAATCTTCGACGAAAATCCAGGAACTCATTCTGACCGCGTTCGCAGCCAACCAGGGCCCAGACATCTTCAATATGTCAGTAGAAGATGAGTTCGCCTATATTGTTAATGGTAGAGTAGCTCCAGTAAATTACGAAGCAGCTGGTTACACAGATAAAGAAGGTCTTTTAGCATCATATCTACCTGGAACTCTCGCTCCAGTAACATATGAGGGCGAGATATACGGGCTGCCTCTCGAAATAACCAACTGGTGTATATTCCTGAACAAGAAAGTCTTCAGAGATGCTGGTCTCGACCCCGAGGTCGACTATCCTAAGACTTGGGAAGAGATGATGGATGTCTCCGAGAAACTAACGATAAGAGAGGGTGAGATTATCACCCGCCGAGGTTTCGACTTCAGATATCCGTATTATCTCGTTGCATTCATGCCTCTGGTTGAACAGATGGGAGGAAAACTTGTAAGCGACGATGGGAAGACTGCAATCATTAACGATGAAGCTTGGCTCAAGTTCCTCGATTATATGGCCGCCTGGGGCCCAAATGGGCGAAATCTCGGGTCGCCCACGTATAAAAACGCAAGAAGTCTTTTCAATATGGACAACAACGACATTGGAATGTGTACATCAGGGCTTTATCAGATAGCTAGAATAAAGGCAGACAATCCTGAGTTCTATGAAAGCGGCGAATTCATGGTTGTCCCCTTCCCACAATTTGAAAACGCTGTGAATCACGTTCCGGCTCACTACTATGGACATTACTACATGGTTAACTCCCAGAAACCTAAGGAGAACCAAGAAATGGCGTGGAAGTTCATATCATACATGCTAAGCCACGCAGAGGAATACCTCGAAAAGGTAGCGATAATAATTCCAACAAACGAACTTCTCGAATCAGAGACTTTCAAGAACTATCCGTACTCAGATGTCTTCATCTCAGACCTTGAAAAGTCAACTGTCGTTTACTTCTCCGAAAGCTCCGCGAAGATCCAGTCGTTGATTAAGGAAGCTGTTGAATCCGTTATGCTAAGCGGGACAAGTTCCCAAAACGCACTCAACACTCTTCGCAGAAAGGTTCAAGAAGTCTTGGACGATCAATACTAGACAATTCGCCCGCCGAAAGGCGAGCATATTAATATCGAAAGGGGTGAGCCTTACCTTTGAGACATATCTTCAATCGGGGTATAGAGCACAAAAAGGCAAGGTGGGGCTGGTTCTTTGTTTTACCATCGCTGGCTTTCTTTGCTGTTTTTTCGTTCTACCCAATCATAAATGCTTTTTATACGAGCCTCTTCAGAAAGAGACTACTTGATCTTCGTCCACCAACATTTATCGGTTTTTCAAATTACGAGTACCTGCTGAAATCCCCAGACTTCTGGAACTCGGTGAAAGCAACATTCATTTTCACTTTAGGCACATTCATTCCCATTGTTGTATTCAGTCTTCTTCTTGCAGTTTTGATAATGTCAAGGCGAAGATTTCAGAAATTCTTCCAAATGGCGTTCTACTCTCCGGCCGTTCTCTCTTCTGTGGTCTCAGCAGCGATCTGGTTGCTGATTTTCGATCCAAGGGGTCTGGCCAACACAACAATGAACACGTTGTTAGGAACCGTGGGGAAAGACTACAAGTGGCTAGCAACTGCAGGTATGGTAAGATTATCCACAATACTTGTCTATTTCTGGAAATATATCGGTTACTTCACAATCATTTATATAACGGGGCTCGCAAGTATTCCGCAGAGTATGCACGAAGCAGCTCAAATAGACGGTGCCAATGGCTGGAAAGACTTCTGGCACATTACTCTCCCCTTGCTGAAACCTACAACTGTTTTAGTGTCGATAATGTCGATGCTGCAATGTCTCAAGACGTTCAGCACGCAGTACCTTTTCACCCAATCAGGAGCCCCTACTGAACCGATCAACGTCATTACATTGAACATTTACAACACAGCAATAAGAGATCACAACATAGGTAGGGCAAGCGCTATGAGCGTTTTGCTATTCGCTATTATGCTATTCTTCACCTGGATTCAGTTTAGGGTAAGCCGATCGGGCGGAGAAGTCGATTATTAGGGGGTGCTGATGAAGACCATTAAGAAGCAATCATTTATCGTCGATGTCTTGATTTGGGCCTTCCTGATTCTAACCGCCATTGTAATCCTTGCACCGATTATATTCATGTTTACCGCATCTCTCATGCCATCGAGAGATATCCTTAAGATGCCTTATCCGTGGATACCCAAAGATCTCTACTGGCAGAATTACTGGCAGGCCTTGAGGGGAAACGATGGGAGTTTCATTTTTCCTAGAAATATTCTTAACTCTTTCATCGTAGCCGGGGTAGTATCGATTTCTACCGTTTTTCTTTCCGCCCTCACAGGATATGGATTGGCGAAGTTCCCTTTCAGGGGTCGAAATCTTGTCTTTCTGCTGATAATGGCCACAATGATGATCCCCTTTGAAGCCATCATGATTCCTCTCTATCTGGTAGCCACATCACTGAAGATTCAAAACTCCTATATAGGACTGATCCTTCCATTTCTAATGAACGCGTTCGGCATCTTTTTGATGAGACAATACCTTATCACGTTTCCAGACGAGATAATTGATGCCGCAAGAATCGACGGTTCCGGTGAATTCAGCATCTTCTTGAGAATAATACTCCCCAACAGCGCGCCGGCTATCGCGACTCTGGCAATTCTAACATTCAGAACCCAGTGGGATAATCTTCTATGGCCGCTATTGATTTCGCAAAGCGAGGAAATGAAGACCATTCCCCTTTACATCGTCAAGTTCGCAACGGAAAAGCACACAAATGAAGGTGCGATGATGGCCGCTGCAGTCATAGCAAGCATTCCAATCCTTGTTCTCTTCCTGGCGCTGTCCAAATATTTCGTCAGTGGTGCTTCACTTCATTCTTCGCGAAAGGGATAACCGAAGAGGTATCTTGGTTCGATTATTCCAAAGAACGAGCCTTTCAGGGAGAACACTTCCTGAAAGGTTTCTTTATCAATGACGGAAACGGAATCATCAAACCGGCACAAAAGAAGCTTTCTGCCCTGCCGCCAGTCAAATATCGGCACTAACTCTCTCAAGGGTCTTTCAACTTCCAGACTCTCCTTCAGGGTGTGGTCGCTCTCGTCATATATTAGAATCCTGCTTCCCAAAGAGTCAACGACGAAGACTTCTCCATCAAGAACTGCAACATCCATAGCGTAACCAACAGGAATCCCTTGTCTTTCTTCCAGACCGAACGTGCCTATCTCGAATATCAGAACGCCTTTATTAGCAGCAGCAACGTAGAATGCTCCTTTGTATACGGCAACCGCATTAATGGTCAATCCACTTTCCAAATCGTTAATATAACGCGGATGAATCTGATCAATCAGCTCAAATCCGCTATCACCTCTTCTCACAACAAACAGTCCATCGAGTTCACTGCCGACCAGAACATAATCATTGCAGTACGACACTGAGTTTGTCCACCCCTTCAACGGGATGGTTTGGACATGCCTATAGAAGAGCGGTCCATAGAATTTGAAGACTTTCAAGCCAAGCGTTCCATCTGCAACGAACACCTCCAGTCTCTCAATATCTACATCTATTGCTTCGCAGTGAAAAGTATCAACTACACTCAACTTCTCTTGCTGATTGGCTGGCAGCACCGCAAATCCTCTATCTCTTAGTACATTGAAGATCAGACCGCCGGCGAAGACTCCTCCACTAGACAAAGAAGGAACTGGAAGAATCCGAACCTTCCATTCGTAGTCGTTTAGTGATACTTCTACAAGCCCGCCGAATCCCATTCCGAAGTAGAAAGTTGTTGAGCAAAGACATGAACTAATAATGATAATTGCCAGTAGAGGAATACTTCTTTTCATAGCACCACCTCCAGTTAAATTCTAGTACGTTTCTGGAGAAAAACACTTTCAATTGCGAACACTAACATTCACGAGATCACTTCGCCCTCTTGATAATGACGCTTAACCTCAGAGACGATAGGATATATAATTGAAGAGAGGTGATTATATGGGTAAGAAGGAATTTCTGCGAAAGATCATCTCCGAAGGACGAAGCGCCGATCAAATTGCAGATCTTTTCGGAATAACGGTGGACAAACTTGAGAGATACCTGGAAGATCCCTCACAGTCAAGGCTTGCAGTTGCAGAGGCGATAACAGAACTCAGGAGGTTGGAAGCTCTTCCTCTAGAAACAAAAGAAGACATTTTGCTTTTCTCCTTCAAAGTGATTCTGGAGTCTATTAACTTCCTTTTCGCTGATATTGAGAGAGCCGCCTGTGAGAAAACAGAAGAGCGACTGTCTGTCATGATCAGAAAACTCATCGATGGAGCTTACCTTCTTCTTGCGATCTCAAGACTGGAAAAAGCCGGGGAAACTCTTCCCTCCCTCAGGCTGGATCAAAGATTTCTGAGAGCTTGCCAAAATAGAGCGCTTATTGCCGAAAGATTATTGGATCTCGCCGAGCTGATAGACCTGGAGATCGAGCGCTGATTCGGTGTTTTCCGGAAGCTGCAAATCGCCTTCATTAAGTGTAGTATAATCAATTTGGAAGCTACTTTAAGTGAGGGATATATCTTGTCTGATTCTCGACATCGGGAATTCATTACTTTTTTGTCTTCTGAAGACGTTATTGAGAAAGCAAACGAGAGTCTTGAGGGTAAGAGCTGGATACCACTTATTGAGACCTCAAACGCTGCTCTGATATCTCTCAAGACACCAATGGTTGCAACACTTTTCAAGAGATTGTTTGATACTAAGTACGCTTTCATATACAGAAGCATCGAAGGTCAGCTTATCTCAGCATCATCTGAGAGTACAGTTGCCCTCGTTGAGACGCTTGTCCTGGCGGCAACAGAACGTCCGGTTTTCGAGGAGAGCTTCATGAGCTTCCTGGATTTCTTCAAAGAAGCACCTCAGATTTTGGAGAGAATAGTCGTTCATTACGCCAATAGAATTGTGAATCAATCAGACTCATTCGTTACAGGGTTAAGGGATCTCAAGATTCTATACGAGAAGGTACGTAGAAGGGCAGAGCAATTCGGAGTGAACCTTCCCCTAAGCGAGTTTGTTTCAAGTGTATTCGGCCTTGATACAACTCTACTACCGTTGATCGAGTCGGATCTCGTAGATTTTCTCGCGAAATTCCCCCCGACTGAAGAAGGGGTTTTCAGATTCCTCGACAATCAGATCAAACTCGCCGTTGGTGAATACGACGAAAGTAGTGTAGAGATACAATTATCAAGGCTTGAGACAATAATTAGGGAAATTAAACGATACTGTTCAACCTTCATGAAATGGTTGACAGTGCCAGACAATCTCTTCATAGCCTTCTTGGAAAGGGGAATTCGAAAACACGGTACGCTTGCTACATGGTTAGAAGGAATAAAAGAGGCAAGAACCGAATATGGTCTATGCCAAAGCCATTGGGAAGAAGCAAGAAAGTGGTACTTCGAAAAGATAAGTGCGAGGATCTTGCCGTCATTCCAGAAGTCGATGGCTGGTTGGGCTTGCTGGACAATCGTCGAGGAGCGACAGATAAAAGAGCCGCTGGCTCACGCTGGAGAAACAATGAGGTATTCTGCAAGAAGAAGCGAGTTCCGTATAATAAAGGCAGAAGAAAGCGGTGGCGTCTACGTCCTTTGCTCTATTGACGAGCTCACTGTCTCATCGTTGGGACTCATGAAGGGCGGGAGAAACTTTCCATTCAACTCGATAAGAACACAGCTGGAAGAGCTAAAACTCTCGAGAGAAGCTTTTCTCGACAGCAAGGATGCTTTGTTCGTCGGATATACCTGGAAATACCTTCTCCCTGGAGGCGGACCGGATAAGGAAGCGAAGAACAATGAAAGGATCGAGTGCTTCAATTATTATGTTGTCACCGTTTCTGCTACAGGTTTTGGAGTACCCCTAATTAAACTTTTCTTTGCGAAAGAAGAGAGCGCAAGAACATTCATAGAGTTCTTGAGAGAGGCAAGGGTTATGTCTACGTGGAAGGAATACCCACAAAACGGTCTTCCAGCGTCACTAAAAGCGAAGCAGAAGAATCGTTCGGAGTATCAGAGCGAGAGTAACGCCGAAGACAAGGATCAGAAGACGGTAGAGGATCTAATCATAGAAAGGCTTATCGAAGAAGACGCCGAAGAAGAATCTGAGGGACCTGAAGTACCGGAAACAAAGAATAAGCCGATATCCGCAGACTTGCTGGAGAAGATCAATTCTCTCCACTATGAACTTGAATGGTCGGTTAAGCGGATGAACGAAATCGAATGGAACTATTGCTTTCCAGAGCTGGATACGGCTGAATTGGGTCGTGTGAACCTTCCAGAAATGCCCGAAGAAAGAGATGGATTTAAAGAACTGGAAGAAAAGATTGAATCCCTTGCTGGAAAGGCAAGGAAGACCGTCTTCAGGATTCTCTCATCTGAGCCCGAGAGAGAGTTCACTCTTCAGGAGCTGGGATTGACGTTCTGGAGCGTTTTCGTTGTCGCGCCCAAGATAACAAGTGGGGGAAAGCCTCTTATAGAAGTGATTAGCGGCGATGTACCGAAGCTTGTTTGGGGAACGAATTTCGATGAAGAAACGAGGGATTTGCTTAGAGCGAGATTCGCTTCAGAAGAATGATGGAAAGTTGAAAGGAGATATCAGTGGATTACCATCCCATGTTTGAGGCGATAAGAGCCGGAACGGCGGTTCCCGTCGATTATGTTAAGGAAATTGTAACGGGTCGAGAAAGATACACTCAGGAAATTGAAAGCGACATAGATTATGTCCTCACCGGAAAGAGCAAAGTCAGAGTCTTTCTAGGCGAATACGGTCTGGGCAAGACTACCCTCGCAAGATATGCCGAATATGTCTCCAGAGAAAGAGGAATGATGATATCTTGCCTTTCCGAAAAGGACTATGACACCCTTCACAAACAGGATGAGTTCTTCAGGTCTATCATGAAGAATATGTCAATGGTCGGTATCAACGGCAATCCACTTAAGATATTCCTTAGGGCCTGGGCAGAGAAAACACTCGCTGAACTCGAAGAACTGAAAATAGCAAGTGATGATGTTAGTAATGTGAGGGAGTATCTATCTACCCGTGACAATTACGATCCCAATGGAATGTTCTCTCATTTCTGCGCGGCTTATGTTGCGAGCGCTGGGAAAGGAGCTCCCGGCGAAGAGTTTTACGCCTACCTGGTAGGAGACAACGTCGACAGAAGAACCATGAAGAAGCACGGAATATACCACTTTTTGCAAGACGACGGCTGGAACTTCTTGAGGTCTTTCACATCGCTAATGGACACTTTGCAGGTTCCAGGACTAGTTGTGATCATGGACGAGCTTGAAGCAACTATGAACAGAAGGAGAGACGTAAGGGATAGGACTTTCAACCAGTTAAGGGAAATAATCGACAAGATGTCTTCTGGTTTTCTTCAAAAGAGTTATTTTCTTTGGTTAGGAACGGACGCATGGTTTGAGAACAAACATAGAGGCATAGCCTCTTATCATGCACTCTATGACAGAATGAAAAACATATCAGGTGACAGCAGCGGAAAGACAGTTATCCTTAACCTTGATCCCTTAAGTAAAGAGGACTTAAGAAAACTGATCAGAAGAATAAAATCGCTCTACTCAAGTTGCTACTCATATGCTGCAGACTCCTCTTTCGAAGAGAAGACTCTTGAGACTCTAATGAAACAATACACTGGAATTGACGGAAAGCTCAGACCGTCTGTTAGGGAAGTCACCAAGCTTACTGTCGAACTTCTAGACTCTTCAAGACTAGGGAATGAGACAGACACGATCGGGAATACCGACTCTGTAAAGGCTGCTGATAACTTGTGGTAGTCGATCCAAGACTTAATCAGAGACTAATCGACTTGTTCTCATACAGATATCGCTGGCAAAGCTTGAGGGAGATCCAGAACAGAACAATTCCTCCTATTCTTGATGGGAAGAATCTGTTACTGATAGCCGGAACTGCATCAGGAAAAACAGAAGCCGTAATGATACCGGTGGTCAACAGACTTCTCGAAATCTCTGCGGGACTGAAATGCATCTACTTAGCTCCTCTAAAATCATTAATCAACGACGTTTCATCTCGTCTTGAGCTGATGTTGAGACCTTTCGGGCTAACTGTCGGGAAATGGCATGGAGACCTCACACAGTCGGAGAAGCTCACCGTGGCAAAGGAAGCTTCAGTTCTTGTAACAACTCCTGAGTCAGTTGAGGGAATCTTCTTGAGTGACAACAGAGAACTGCTTTCTTGTCTCGAGTTTATAATCATTGACGAGGTCCATGCCTTCATTGACTCTCCAAGGGGAGCTCAACTCGCCTCTCTGATGGAGAGAATCAAGATACTCTCCGGCATTGATCAACAGAGAATCGCGATGTCGGCAACGGTTGGGAACCCAGAACTGCTGCTAGAATGGCTAAACGGAAGTTCAGACAGAGAATCGGAATTGGTGGTAGATGAGAAGAGAAACAAAAGAACAATCGAGGTTCTTACCGAGAAAGAAATCTCTCCCGCTAAATATCTTGAAAAGCTTCTTACGGAAACTAACGATAAAGTACTCGTCTTTTCTTACTCAAGGTCTAAGGCAGAGGAGTTTGCAGCACAAGCGAGATCGATAGATATAGACACCCCGGTCCACCACAGCTCTGTGTCCAAGTCTTTGCGAGTAGAAATCGAAGAGGAATTTAAGAAGGACAGAAAGCTGAGGGCCATAGTCGCAACCTCAACTCTGGAAATGGGTATCGATATTGGTGATATTGATAGAGTGATCTTCCTGGAGATCCCACCATCAACTGCTTCGTTCCTTCAGAGAGCCGGACGGGCAGGAAGGAAAGGAAACAAGTCATCGGTTTCGGTCTTCATAGAAGATCCGCAAAGTCTTTATAATCTTCTTGGAATATCGCAGATGCTGGCCGTAGATTCGGTCGAACCTCTTAAGCCTAGCGATTATCACTTACCGTTGTTGGGTCACCAGTTGATCGGTCTTACACTAAACAGAGGTTCGCTTTACCATGATGATCTCTCAATACTTAAGAGAGCCTTCCCTTTCAGAAAAGTCGAGACTGAAGACTTCAATATTCTTTTGAAGCACCTGATCGACGAGGCTTTTCTTGCAAAGACTGGCAGATCGGTAACACAAGGTGCCTCAACAGCAGAAATTGTCGGCAGCGGGAAGGAAAAGATGGATTTCGTAGTTCTCTTCCCGGGAGGGTTAGAGTACTCTGTGATATTCAACGGACATGAGATCGGGAAAATTCACCCGGCCGTCCTGAGCAGTTCTTCTGATGATGAAATGAGTTTTCTGCTCGGCGGTCGTTCATATTTGGTCAAGGAAGTCAACTCAAACAGGAAGACCGTTCATGTAGTTAAGGGTAGCAGTGGCAAACCGCCCTCGTGGTTTGGGGGAAGCTCCTTGATGACGAAGGAGTTCGCAAGAGCTATAAGGTCTTCTCTCCTTGAAATGAGAATTCCAGATGGAATGCTTCTTTCTCCGGGCGCTTCGCAAATACTGCTTGACTTCGTTGACAATCACAGAGCTTCGCCAAATCTGATTTCCCTTCGAGAATCCAATAAAAGAGTGATCATTGAGACGTTTGCGGGCGATTTGTCCAACATCTTTCTATCCCTGTGTATAAAGGCAGTTTCTGGCCTCAAATCGGTAAGTGCGAACTGGCACAGTGTTGTGATAAAAAGAGGTGTCGACATTGATGAGCTGCATGAGATGCTTCTCGCTATCTCAAGATTGGAAGTTCGTGAAGTCTCGGGGATTCTCTCTACCTTTCTCCTGGCCAATCCTTCGGAGCTGAAGAGACAATACGAGCTCTTCGGCGAAAAACTTGAAAGATACGTTCCAAAGGAGCTTCTAGTGAAATACGTAATTCACAGGCTATTTGACTCTTTGCTTCTGAGTGAGCTAGCAGGAGCCGTCATAGAGTGATCCAGTAACCCTGGTCCGTTCTTTTCTGTATTCGTTTGATATAGGGGCCACAGCCCCCAAGAAGTAGTTATCAGTCTTCCTCAAAACCCTCTTCCATCTCTACCACAGAATCATTCAATCTCTCAAGATCACCCTTTAGATCGAGAATCGAGGCTTGAAGCTCGGGAAGGCGAGCGACGATTTCGTCAAGACCGTCGATCCAATCCTCAATGCTTGATCTCAACTCTGTCACTTCGTCCTGCTCCATGTCAGGCAACGCTTCATGGAGTTCTTGAACATCTGCATTCTCAAGCTCATCGAAAAGCTCCTCAACTAGATCAAGGATTTTCTCTATGTTTTGCACCTTTGCCACTCCTTTCGGCTTCAGCTTCTATACTGACAGATGTTATCACAAGTCCAACGTTTTTTGTACAGTGAGAAGCTCCAATTTCCAATTTCGATATTCTTCTTGAACAAAGTCGAAATGGAAGCGCCGATTTGATTATTCGGGTAGTCATTTGAGATGAAGAAGAGTGTAGGACACTCAAGCGTCTCAAGACTCATAGGCAATGAAAAGAAGCGGCCGCAAGGGCCGCTTCCGATACCCAATCAATTATCTCTCGGGGAATCCGTAACCGATAGCTTCGTTCCACCAGTCGGGATACGGTGAAGATCTGAAGTTGACATATCCGAGAGCGTAGTTACCCAGAAGTCTGTCACCAAGAAGCTTCCATTCTTCAAACCATGCAACCGCATTCATGTAAGCGTAGTTTGAAACGAAATCGATCGCTGCTTCAGGATCTGAATCGTACATCTCAGTTGCTAGCTCCAGCACTTTCGGAGTGACCTTGTAAACGACTTCCAGTTTAGGATCTCTGTAGTTCCTGATATCCTGGATCGCAAGGTTATAGTGAAGCTCTGCCATTTGCTGTACGTAGGAGCTAACCCACCAACCGGAATCTCTTCTGAACTCTTCATATCTGCTTCCAGTTTCGTAGAACTTCGGAAGTTCCCTCATGATTGGCCACAGAGGAACGATGTAAGCTGTGTCCGGTGCACCGTAGCCATACCAAGCAATTCCCTTGAACGGGTCTGCATAGGCGGAGTTTGTCTGCCCGATATGGACGTAGCAAGTCCTGTGCATGTTGATGCTTCGTTCCCAGGTTCCAGTTCTACTTGTGTTTGCGTATCTGAGAGGATCGCCCCAAGGTCCGGCAGCAAGTCCTACCGTAAGATCGTAATCCGTTCCCTGATAGTAATCGCCCTTAATCACAAATATGTCGTGAACCGTAAGCAGTCTGTCAGGCTTCACTGAAAGAGGGAACCTTACGTCGTGAGGGCTAAGACCCAGAGACGGGGCTACCAGATCGAATGCTCTCCACTCTCTTCTAGTTGCATAAAGGTTGTCGTTCGGAGCGTAGATCTCTGCTATGTTGAAGGGCTTACCTGAACTGGGATCGTACCAGCCCTGGTCAACTGCAAAAGAAACGATATTCGGGGAGGCCATCACGTTCTCTGTATCTTCGAAATCGACTTCCATGATCCTTGCTCTGTTTGCAGCAACTGTGAAGTGATCACTAGGGATTCTTACGCCAACCCAGAGGTCTCTTCCATAGAATTCGACGATCCAGCATTCTTCGCCGTCAGCAACGGTCATTGTCTCTCCACCGCCGCCAACAGTACTCCATCCGTACTGCTCAACGAGATCTCCCATTATTCTAACTGCTTCTCTTGCTGTGGAAGCTCTCTCAAGAGCGATATCCTGAGCAGTCCAGCAATCAATAATTCCCATGCTGTCTGTCCAGAGAACCTTTCTTACTTCCTTGCCGTAATCGGTGCTTGTGTCGATACTAAATGTGGACTCACTAACGGCAACTCCTTTCTCATTCATGAAGGAGTATCTGGAATGGAAATACTGGTATGTGTGGGGGACCTGCGGGATCTGACTGATAAGTGTTCCCCTTGTTCCAATATTCACTTCGGGATAGTTACCGTAATCGATGTAGTTGTGGGAATCGAGAACGATGTCTCTCATGGAACCTTCCGGCCAATCCATCGCCGGAATGATCCAAAGACGGAAATCCGCACTTGTGGAGTCATCATTGTGCGTAATTATGGTGGTTCCATCAACCATTGCATCTTTGCCAACACCAAGTATCGTACATGCCATTGCCGCACTTCCAAAGCCGATCAGTGCAACAATCAGGATCATAAATGCCTTCTTCATAAAACAACATCACCCCATCTAATAAGTATAAGTGTTTCGGTACTCCGAACTATTGCTAGCTGAATTTCTTCAGCGCAATTCCCACCTCCTCGCCAAGAAAGCGCATAGCCGGTTGAAACTTCCGGCTATGCGACACAATTAGGATTATCTTAGTGCTTCAAGGGCGTCTTTCCATTCCTGAGGATAATTCGTACCACCGAAATTAATTCTGTCAGCAGTGTATTTTCCTAGGAGCGTATCACCAAGCTTCAACCAATCGGTCTGCCAGGCAACGGCGGTGTTGTATGCATAATCGCTAATTATCGCAATTGCTGCCTCACGATCGGTTTCATACACCGAGGCCGCAAACTCCTGAATCTTAGGCACAGTTTCGTAGATTGCGTGCATTTTCGGATCTCTAAACTCTCTGAGATCTACGATAGCATCCTTGAATCGTAGTCTTGTCATCTCTTGCACGTAAGTACTTGTCCACCAACCAGAGTCTCTTCTGAATATCTCGTATCTGCTTCCGTTTTGATAGAATTCCGGAAGCCTTTCCATAGACGGCCAGAGAGGTGTGTGATACTGAGTTCCCCCTGCACCGTAACCGAACCATACCAACGATCGAATTTCGGGGGGGAGCCAGCTCTTGATCTGACTGATCTGAATATAGCAGCTCAGCGGTATACCTATCGCTCTTTGCCTTCCGCCAGTAACATAGCTTGCAAATGGATCGCCGAAGGGGCCTGCTCCGACTCCTTTCGTAAGGTCGAATTCCGTTCCTTCGTACCAGTCGCCAGATATTGTGAAGATGTCAAAAACGGTAAGCTTTCTGTCAGGCTTGACCCACAGTGGATAGTGTACCTGACCATATTCCAGCTCCAGTGAAGGAGCAAACCAGCTCAGTGCTCTCCACTCTCTAATATTCATACTCGTTCGCGGCGCATAGATGTCAGCAGGCCTGAAGGGCTCTCCTGAATCAGGATCATACCAACCTTGCTCAACTGCATAAGAGATGATATTCGGAGAATGCATAACGTTCTCGGTATCTTCGAAATCGACGTCACGGATTCTCATCGTATTTGCGCCAACATATACACAGTCATCGGGAAGCCTTAAGGCTATCCACAAATCTCGACCATAGAACTCGCAGATCCAGACTTCCTCTCCGTCTGTTACATTGATGATCTCGCCCGAACCATACCAGCCATACTCCTCGACAAGATCTCCCATTATTCGTACGGCCTCTCTTGCAGTCGTTGCTCTTTCGAGCGCGATATCCTGTGCCGTCCAGCAGTCGATCATACCTAGGGCATCTCTCAACTCTCTCCTACCACCTGCGGTGGATTCTCCCATTGCCACTCCCATTTCGTTAATGAATGAATATCTGGAATGGAAGTACGCGTAGGTGTGCTCCACTTGGGGGATCTGGCCAACAAGAACCCCCCTGTCGCCGACTTCAACGTCAGGATAATTGCCGTAATCGATATAGTTGTGTGAGTTGATTACGATATCTCTCATAGAACCTTCCGGCCAGTCCATCGCCGGAATTATCCACAGACGGAAGTCTGCTGAAGAAGAGTCATCGTTGTGTGTGATAACAGTAGAACCGTCAGCCATCGCATCTTTGCCCACCCCTATAATCGTGCAGGCGAATGTTAATCCACTTAGTACGATTATCGCTGCCAGGGCCAGAATCTTTCTTGCTTTGATGCTCATAAATACCCCCTTGGAATTTACGGAACCGTTGAAGGCACCGTGGTTTGAGAATCTCAGTTTTCAAAGACTCTCGATTTATCGGCTTTTGATGGATCATGTAGATAGTATCCCGTACCGTTTTCCATGATTTCAGCGTATCCGGGGAACGAAACGCTCATTGCCTTTTCCGGGAAGAATTGATTCATCCAGTTAATCGCTTCAAGAGTTCCGGAAAGATGTCTTCCAACTCTGTAGTCTAGAGGTGCGCCGATGATTGTATTTCCCAGTGCATCCTGGAACCCTTCTTTGATATCGTAGTCGCAGTAAAGAAGACCCTTCTCCGCTGCAGTCTGAAGGAACTCATCGATACCTTCAACCATGAGGTCTTCTGTCATCTTTCCAACCACTCTGTCGATAAAGGGCTCAGGTGTCTCCATTAGCAGAGCAAGAGTGTCGCTGAAATCTCCAACTTCTCTGTGAGTCAAGCCCCTAAGGTTCTTCGGTGAGGCTTCAATCTTCATCGGGAACTGCGTTGCACTCAGCATCATTGCCGCCATCATTCCGATGTCCATTGCGTCATCATGTGCAACGTATGTACTCACTACTGGATACATCAGGGATGCTTCGTGGTAATCAAAGAAGATATCGATTTCTTCATTTCTTAAGAGCTCCATTATTGCAAACGAGATTCTTTCTGTCAGCGTTCCGTCAGGTCTACCAGGGAAAGTTCTGTTCAGATTTCTAATGTCCTGGTAAGCGAGGTTCTGACCGGATGGATAATGAACGTAGGTGAATGGATCGGGCCATTGATCGAGCGGGTTGGTTCCTCTATCCCCTATCCTATACTTCTGCTCACCCCACGGCGTCTCAACCGAGAAGTACTTGGGGTAAGCATTGCCGAGCATTCCAAGTGTCGACGCACTCATGTTTGCATGCGGGATGATATAGACTTTTCCGCTTTCGACCTTTATGTTCTCCATAACTACGTAAGCAGCAACAGTCGTGATTGGTTCGTAAGGGTGAGTCCCACCCAATATGAGCATCGAACCTCCAGGAACGCCGGAATCATAGATGTAGATTGGAGTATCGCCCCAGGTTCCCTTAAGACTTGGAAGGTATTCGCTCAGCATGATTCGTTCCGTGAAGTCCTCCGAGACAACAACCGTCTCTTTGTAGTGTCTCAGTTCCCAGAACTCAATCGCGCCGAGAACACCCAATATGCCTGAGAGGGCAAGGAAGAGGATTTTAAGGCTAATAGAATTCTTCATATCACTCACCCCTCACTTGATACCAATTATTCTGAGAATAAAGGTCATTATCACATACGAATAAACAATATCGTAAACCCAGCCCTTCCGTCTCTCCCTTTTGAAGAGGTTTCGAAGAAGAAGAAAGGCAAAAACGCCGGTCATTATGAAGTATAAGTAATGTATCACTGTGTCAAGAAAAACAAGCATCATCTCACCCCCATCAATAAACAACAAGGAAGCTTAGCTGGTTTGGGAAGATTAGCATCAGCAATCCAACTGCGCCCATAAACAGCCAGGGAACGGCAATTGCCTTCAAGAAAGACATGTAGCTCCCTTCGTATCCCACCGTTTCAACAGTAAGCCTTCCAACGATTCTGGAAGGAGGCAGGCAATCACCAAGTGGGAATAGAAAGCTGAGGGCTGCAGCGGTAACGGTTACATTTAGACCCATAGAGTTAAAAAGGAATATTATTGGTGTACCAAGAATAATCGCACTTCCATAGCTGAGAGCTCCTTGAGAAAAGGGAGCAAAGATAAGCGCAGTAACATAAATGAATGCCATTGGAAGCGTGATGAAAGTTATTGCAAGAAGACCTTTTACACCCGTTGCAGCCATAATGTTAACAAGAACGCCGACACTTATCACGGTGGCAAGAAGCGGGAAGACCTGATCTACAGTCTTCACCATAACTCCGTACCATCTCTTAACCTTCCAGCGGTCCCGATCCATCATCACAGAAACAAAGGCACAAATCATGAAAGTGAGGGGAAGTCCAATGACAGGTATGCGGAACGCAGCATACTGCATCAGAAGAATTATTACGATCAACGCAACGAAAGGAAACAAAATCTTTCCCCAGTTCATTCCTTCAGGTGGTTCTGGAAGCTCCGATAGAATCGCTTCTTTTGATTTCCTAGAAGGTGTTTTGCTCAGCCCCGTATAAACGATCGTGAAGAGAGCAATTACCACAATCGGCACCAGCAAAACAACATTGAAGCCGACATATGGCATGTTTGCCTGAGCTGCCATCAACATCGCCCACAAATTGATTGGCGGAGCGACTGCTGCAAGCATAGCAAACAGATAAATGAAGGCAGCAACTCTCTTTTTGGAAAAACCCATGTAGTTCATGACAGATGCCACTAAACCACCAACAACGAATATGGAAACGCTGCCGGCTCCAGTCAACGCCCCTGGTATTATTAATAGTATACCTAGAAGAACAAGCATCAACCACTTCTTGTCGTAGAACTTCTTGACTATCCAGCGCACCAAAGCATTCATGGCGCCGGTTTCTGAGTAAATGTTTATGAACACAGACGCTGTCAAGAAGACGAGACCAACGTCAAAATAAGTAAACATTCCTTCCACAAGCAACCTAGATGGGAAGCCAAATCCACCAACGAGAGCACCAACAATGGCCGTTATAACCATCGAGATCTCTGGTGATTTCAGCTTCCAGCTTGCAATTGCGAAAGTTGCAACCATAATGATTGCTACTATTGTCGTTTCAAGATACATCTAGATTCCCCCCCAGATTAGCGAAATCAGTTTCACAGTTGCTCACTCCACCTATTCGCTCTTGAACATTTGCTTGATGACATCCATGAAGTCGATAGTGTTGTCGATCAAAGTGAGAGGAACATTGTTTTCCTGAGCAATTCTTGTGAACTTGCCGTCCTGGTTCCCACTCTTAACAACTATCAGGTAGTCAGCATACGGAGCAATGGCATCAATAGACTGTTCGTCTGCACTTCCCGGGTTGCCTCTTCTCTCTTTTCCCTCGATGTGTGCGGCTACAATGTACAAACCAAGCCTCTTTGCCTCTGCTATCATCTTGTTGAGTCTCGAAATCTCTTCTTCAATTGTTATACCCGAGGCACCTAGACCCTTTGCAGACGAACCAATTATCACAAAGAGCATTTTGTAGTCTCTGGCAACTAGATCATTGGGATCGTCTCTCAACGGCTCGGCATTGTAATCGAAATCTGTTTCAGATATGGCCTTTGACTGCCATATTAGAAGTCTGGCCATCTTCCCTCCGGGTCCTTGCCCGGCGTTAGTAAGAAGGAAAGGCAATTCGCCCTTAACAGGGTCGTCTCCACTGATCAATGCAAATAGAGATGTTGTTGACAGAATAGAAATAGCAACGAGTACCAACAGTGCTTTCTTCATTTTCGTACCTCCTGGAAAAATAGAATAAATGAGCAATCGAATTTCTGGAAAACGCATTAAAGGACTGCAGAGACTCACATCCCTTATATATGGCGGTTTACCAGGAGAGTCTACCACAAGTCTCCTTAAACCTCGTGGTCTCCGAATTAGTCATGAGAAGCATTCTAGAACAAGTATTGAAATTTATCGCGTTGATAGAGCCGATTTCTCTGCTAATCTAGTACGTAATCCAAATCATAAATTTTATATAGCAAAAAGTTACCGGCCAAGACGCCGTCAGTTTATGGGTTAGAGAAAAGTTCTCCTTTTGAAGCTCATTCCAGAATTGTTTATCGGTATTCTAAAGAAGAGATCATGAACACTCGGTGTCTTCGTCTCAAAAACCGATACAACCAGTTCACAAAAGAATTATAATAAAAGAATCATAAGAAAAACACCCGGTATTCGGAGAGCGAACACCGAGACTATGTCTTCATCTTGACAGAATTCAGATCAATGTGACGCTCCTTCAGCAGAATATGTCACCTAACCAAACATGGTCTTGAGATCGTCACTGACAATTAGACTAGCTTCAGTCATCTCCAGAATCTCGTCTACACTTACTTCATTTGACTTCTCTCGCAGAAGAAGACCACGTCTTGTAGGCTGAATTACTGCTAGTTCTGTAACTACTAAATCGACTGGCCTGTTCGAAGTAACAGGAAGAGTACACTCTTTGACAATCTTCGGCAGTCCCTTAGATGTATGTGTCATTGCAACTATAACTCGCTTAGCTCCGGTTACCAGATCCATTGCACCACCCATTCCGGGAACCATCTTCCCTGGGACCATCCAGTTGGCAAGAATTCCGCGTTCATCGACCTGCAGCCCTCCAAGTACCGTAATGTCAAGATGCCCTCCTCTAATAATCGAAAAAGACATCGCACTGTCAAAGGTAGCTGAACCCGGTAAAGCCGTTATAAACTGGCCTCCCGCATTTGTTAGATCTCTGTTCGCCATACCAGCTTCCGGAACAGGCCCCATTCCTATTATTCCGTTCTCTGACTGAAAATAGACTCTAATACCATCCGGAATGAAGTTCGATACTAGAGTTGGGATACCGATTCCTAGGTTTACCAGATCCCCATCACGCAGCTCCATTCCAATCCTTCTCGCGATTATCTCTCTTGCATCTATCATTGAGCTGCCCCCCCGACTACAATATAGTCAACCAGAACTCCCGGAATATGTATTTCATCAGGCGTTAGCGCACCAACAGGTACTATCTCTTCCACTTCTGCGATTACTGTGTCACACGCTAGAACAATTAGCGGGTTGAAGTTTCTTGCGGTTAAAGAAAAGACGAGATTGCCATAGTAATCGGCCTTCTTTGCCTTCACTAGTGCGTAATCAGCTCTAAGCGGCAACTCAAGAAGATACTCCCTTCCCTCTACAGCAACCACTCTCTTCCCTTCTTGAATGACAGTACCAACGCCTGTTGGAGTTAGAATTCCTCCAAGCCCTACTCCTCCTGCTCTTATTCTCTCAGCCAGAGTCCCTTGAGGAATCAGTTCCACTTTAAGCTCACCCTCCATCATTTGACGTTGTGTTTCTGGATTAGTGCCGATATGAGATACAATCACTTTACATGCGCACTTGTTCACAATAAGCTTACCTATACCCTTATCGGGAAAAGCGGTGTCATTTGCAATCACCGTCAACCCGCTGATTTTCTTGGTAATGATCTCATTAATAAGATTGTCGGGGGACCCGCATCCCAAGAATCCTCCTACCATCACGGAAGAATCTTCACTAACAGTTGAAACTGCCTCACTGATCTCCACAATCCTCAAGGGAACTCCTCCTTTAAAGCATAGTCTGGTCGGTAGCAAAAAGGACGCCGAGCATAAGACAATATTACCAAAAGCGCCTCAGAAGAGCAAAGTGATTCTCTCGCTCCGGAAACTCCTGTGTGCTAGTAATCTTGATTGTTATTTGCACTGGCTGATTGTGATGCAAAGGAATACTAGTAACGAGCTTTAGCCGGACCTTGCCTGAATGGAATCTGCTTTCATCTCCCATTTTCCAGAATAGAATCTGACGAACTTAAGCGTAGTTCTTAGGACCATGTCTGCCATCATCCCTATCCAGGCTCCGAAGAGGCCCATACCAAAGTGCCTGACAAGCACATAACCAAGTGGAAGTCTGATTAACCACATTGCCACTAGCGACGATTTCATCGGGAACGAAGTGTCTCCCATACCTCTAAGCGCTCCGGTTACGGCATAATCAGTTCCCATTACAACCTGGAACAAACCGATGATTCTCACAGGAAGTCTTGCCTCTTCGATGAGCGATGTTTCATTCGTGAAGATTGATATGAAAAGATCAGGGAATAGAGTTATAGCTATTCCAATTATCGAAGAAATTGTGAGTGCAATGAACCAACCTTGCCTGACTACCCCTATTGACAGCCTTCGTTGCCTGCTTCCGTTATAGATACCTACTAGTGCAGTTATCGCTACTCCCATCCCCCATGCCGGCATGAAAGAGAGAGACTCTACTTGAATTCCTATTCTGTGAGCTGCGTAGGCCTGTGGACTGGCTATGAAAAGAATGTTAGCGAAGACCAGAACCCCCAGCGAGAAACCGAAGTTCTCTATTGAAGCAGGGAGTCCTAGAACAAATACCTCCCTTAGCATCCACCTGGAAAGCCTCTGTGGTCTCCTGGTCATAGATATTCCCCGGTTTCTGAATAGAAGTACAATTATGATTACGGAACCTACAACCCTTGATAATACAGTCGCGAGTGCTGCTCCAAAAGCACCCATCTCAGGAAAACCGAACTTCCCGAAGATCATTGAGTAATCTAGAAAGACATTCAGCCCATTTGCAATCGCAGCTGCTATCAAAGGAGACCTGGTGTCACCTGCACCTCTTAGTGCAGCACCGAGAACAACCATTATGCTCATTGCCGGAAAACCGACCATTATTGTTTGAAGATACTTTGCACCGTTCATCTGCATAAATGCGTCGCTTGAAGGGAACAGCAGCGAGAGCAGATTCCCGGAGAATAGAGAACCGACTGAGAGAATCAAACCGACAACTATGCTTAGATAAATAGCATGCCAGGCGATAAGATTCACTCTGTGCTGATTTCTGGCACCATAGCTGTTTGAGATCAGAACCATCGAACCAGTGGATATCGCGACCAGTACTGCTTGAAAAATAAACACTACTTGGTTAGCTGTACCCACCGCAGTCATAACTCTCCAGTCGTAGTGACCGAGAAATGCTGTATCCGAAATTCCGAGCAGCATCTGAAGTGCATTTTCGCCAATTGCGGGAAGAGCCATTACTAGAAGCGATCTTCTTATTTCTTTAGCTTCGCCAGCATCAAGATACGACTTAAGAAGACTATAAGCCATTTCCGCCTCCACAGTAAGGAATCCGTACTATGAAGTTTAGCACGTACCTCCTTGGTTTGGAAGTGCATTAAGGAATAGAATATCAAACACAATCTTATGAATCTAGCACAAAACAATTACTGGCATGAATCGATGATTGAGAATATAGTTGAATGTTTAGAGATTTGGATTAAAGTGGTGCGTTACATCCCTCTTTTTTCAGTTTATATCTTACTCGATGGCACATGATAGAATAATGATCGAGGATATCCATGTGGAGGACTTTTCTAAGCAAAGGAGGCAAACGTGAGACCATTAGAGCTTGAAGGCTTTTTGAATTCTGTTCTTGAACCGGAGAAGTTCGATGACTATTGCCACAATGGTATTCAAATCGAAGGAGATAGAGATATAAAGAAACTCGTTACAGGGGTCTCCTTCAGCAACGCCTTCGTAGAAAAGGCCCTAAACTCAAGTGCCGATGCAATACTAGTACACCATGGAATCTTCGGAAAGACCTTCTTCAGACTCACAGGCCACCTGAAAAGAAGAGTCGAAAGCGTATTGTTAAATGGTGTCACGCTTCTTGGTTACCACCTGCCATTGGACGCAAATATACCATATGGAAACAACTACGCGATTGCTCAGAAGCTAGGTCTTGAGAGCCTCGAGAAATTTGACGTAGGCTTAATAGGCAGAACTCCTATAGAAACTACTGTGTCCGAGTTCACATTCTCTCTTTCTCAGCTTTTTCCTAATCAGAAGATATTCCTTCACAAGAACTCTGAAATCGTTCAGAAAGTATGTGTAATATCTGGTGGCTCCTCGTCAATGCTTGACAAACTTGAGGGCATCGCTGACACGTTTATATCAGGCGAAGTACGAGAACCTACCAGGGAACTCTCTAGAGAGATGGGTATCAATTACTTTTGCGTGGGCCATTACGCCAGCGAGCGGTTTGGTGTAATGAACCTCGGGCAACTAATAAAAGAAAGATTCTCGCTTGATGTAGAATTCATCGAGTACTATAATGAGGTCTAGTATTCCCTAATAAGCTCCGACCTAAGAATCCCCATGACGATTTCATCGTGGAATGCTCCGTCTCTGAAAATCTCCTGCCTCAACGTTCCCTCTATCTGAAAGCCGCACTTCGTATATGACTTGATTGCACGTTTGTTGAACGAATATACGTTGAGTTTCGCCTTGTTTATATTCATTTGGTCAAACACAAATGCCAGAAGCACTCTCATTGCATCGGTTCCATAACCTGCATTCCAGAACTGCTTTCCCAAAAAGATACCGACGGCTGCCACGCTGTTCTTCCAGTTGACCTCGTTTATTCCGCAGCCTCCTAAGTACTCATCGTCCTCGATCCTTGCAATGGCGAAGTTGTAGATATCCTTGAATGCGCTCTGAGAATCGTACCACTTCTCTTCCTCCTCAAGTCTTAGCGGAAACGGAATCCCCGGCACGAGCATCCTTTTCACTTCGTAGTCATTGATATACTTGTGAGCAGTCTCAACATCAGATTTTCTATACTCTCTAAGATATACCAGACGACCCATTAACACAGATACCACCCCCGTCGAAATAGTATACCAAAAGAGGTGCCACCCAGGGCACCTCTTGTTCTATGAAAGTTCTGAAATCTATTCTTCGGGAGCTTTAGTTGCCACGAATATCCCGTTCAGGATAAGGCCGACAAGCGCGGCCAGACCTATTCCCTCGAACCTGACAGGCCCAATTCCTATGGCAGCACCACCGATACCCACCACAAGCATTACTGAGATGATAATCAGGTTCTTGCCGTCTACCTTCACTCGGTTCTCTATCAGTGTCTTCATCCCTACAGCAGCAATCATTCCAAAGAGCAAGATCTCAATGCCACCCATCACGGCTGTAGGAATCGACTGAATGACCGCTCCCACTTTTGGTACAAATGAAAGTATAATCGCAAATACAGCGGCGATCCTCATTACCGTGGGGTTAAAGACCTTTGTGATCGCCAAAACGCCTGTGTTTTCACTGTAAGTTGTGTTTGCTGGACCTCCAAAAAACCCAGCTACAGCTGTCGCGATTCCGTCTCCGGCCAGAGTTCTGTGTATACCGGGGTCATCATAGAATTTCTTTCCAACTATTGAAGACACTGCAAATATATCCCCGAAGTGCTCGATCGTTGGGGCAAGGGCCACAGGGACGAGAACGGTCAAAGAGTAGACCGAAAACTTAGGAAGTACAAAGGAAGGTATTCCTATCCAGCTAGCCTGGTTAACCGCATCGAAAGAGACGTTGCCGGTAATTGCAGCAACGATATAGCCTACGATTATACCGCACATAACTGGAATGAGTCTTGTAAAACCCTTAACATATAGTCTTACAATTACTGCCGTTCCCAAAGATACTATCGCTATCCACCAATTTGAACTTGCCATGCTTATTGCTGTGGGTGCTAGGTTCAAACCGATCACAGCGATTATTGTTCCGGCAACAGCTGGTGGGAAGATCTTCTCGAATTTGCTAATCCCGAGAACCTTAATCAGGATAGCAATTGCAACTTGAACAAACCCTGCGATCATGATTCCGCCCGTTGCGTAGGCTATCATATCGGGTGTGATAGCGAACCCTGCGGAAATCGCCTCTGGTACAGATCCGAAAGCTTCAGGGGCGTTAGCATGATAGAGTATCACGGCATTGATTGGGGCAATGTAAGCGAAGCTCGATCCAAGGAAGACTGGCACTTTCCATTTTGTTAGTAGATGAAAAAGGAGTGTACCAATGCCTGCAGTAAACAACGCAACATTCACTGGAACGCCGGTCAGATATGGAACAAGTACCGTTGCCCCAAACATCGTGAATGCATGCTGCAGTCCCAGTACCAGAAGACCTCCTTTACCCAAATTCTTGCTCCTGTCTTCCTGTTCTTTTACCTCCTGGTAAGCCGACTTCTCATTGCTCACAAGATCCCTCCTCCGTATTTAAAGTAGTGTCGCAATCAAAGAAAAGACCTCACGAATTCACGTGAGGTTTTTTTCTTTGATCTTATATCATCTGCAATCTTGATTATTACCATCTCGATTGCACAAAGCGCATAAGAGATAAACACCGTGATACATAAGCGGTGACAATGACTCTTGTATCGGCTAGTGAACAGAGCTTCTACTCGTTCAAACAATGCTTCCGACATAAAAGTCACTCTCCAAGTAAAATCTTCCAAAGGTTATTCTATCATATGGATCGCCGATATTGGCCACGCGATATGCATCACAAATAATC
>NZ_DJGL01000020.1:0-666 GCF_002432735.1 Mesotoga sp. UBA5847
CTTTTCGGGAACTTAGGATACATTGCTCCACTTCGCTTCTGTCTGGAAAGGGCAGTATTTCTGCATCAATTGACTGGAGAATACCCTCGTAATCTTCGATCACACCTGGGAACTTCCTTCTCAATACTCTCTCAACCTCTGAAACACTGAACCTCGCAAGCAGAAGCACATGATTGGAATGCACCATGGTATGCAAGAGGAGTCCTTCCATTCCGTCGAAAACAATGCCTGAGAGGAATGTGTTCGAATCAATCATCACTCTCATGATAAATCTCTGTGAAGAGCTTCTTTCTGACCTTTTCCAGCTCGTTTTCCAATTCTTCCTTAGTATAGCCTCTGGCCTCCGCCTCTTTCTGAAACTCCTTGACTATCATGTCGAAAGGCGACACCAGCTGATAGATTATCTTATCTCCTTCCACAGAGACCTTGAACCTGCTGTCGGGAGTGATCTTCAGTTTATCTCTCGCTTCCTTTGGTATTGTTATTTGTCCTCTCTCCGTTGGCCTAAGTAATCTGGTCGACACGCCATCACCTCCAGCAAGTAATATGATATCATGAATTCATATTTCCTATGTATGATCAGTTTTCTTCATCAACGAAGCTGTTAAACGAGATCAATTATGAAATAAACACAACTTTCATCCCAAAGCAAGTCTGTTTGATCAG
>NZ_DJGL01000020.1:683-14563 GCF_002432735.1 Mesotoga sp. UBA5847
ACAAAAGAAGGGAAGGGAACAACACGCGGGGTTCGGGTCTGGAGTCTGGGGTCTGGCTAGCAGAAATGGTTGACCAATTCAAGACTATTAGTGCTAGTGAGGCAGTGTTCCCGGGATCTGTGCTTTTGATCCTATCGAAGGACGGGCCCATGATCCGGGACGAAGGACCAAGGACGTCTCCTCACAGCTTATAGCGTCACTTAGCAAGCGCCCAGCGATTCTTATGGAGCCTGTCAGTCCCTATCTTCGTGCTGCCTGCAGGGACGCTTTCAAGAGCAGAACCCGTGCAGAACCATTACGGGATGACCCTAAACAGGTGCGTTTCAGGGCAGGCTCAACATGATGATGACAGTTTTTTCTTGCTTTCCGTCATTCTGACATGCATCTGGTCAGAATCTCGATCTTTGAAACAGTTGCAAGTGACAAGTTGCGAGTTGCAGTGTGCCAGAGCAAAAGCCAATAAAATCTATAAGTCTCTTGAAATGCTCTCTTCTCGGTGGACGGCGGACCGTTGACGGACAACGTTGTCTTCGTCAGCTATCAGCGGTTCTTTCCCCGGCCCATCGCATAGACGGCTGCGCCGATAATCCCTGCGTCATTTCCCGAAAGCGACAGAACTACGTCATCAGGTGTGTACAGGGATGATCCGGAGAGTGATGCAAGTTCTTCTCTCAGGCTCTCCAGGAAGCGGCTACCGAGCTCGCATACTCCGCCTCCAACAACTACTATATCTGGATCAAAACTGAGGAAAACCGAATCAATCATTATCGCAAGATCTGCTGCAACTGTATTGACGGCCATTTCAACCACCGGATTCCCATTCAGATACTGTTCAATGAGTGTTGCTCTTGTCATCTCGTGGCCTGCAGCGGCAGCTGCAAGGCTGTGAATGAGTCGCATAGAGACATACTCCTCGGCACACCCGGCCTTGCCGCAGTTACAAGGCTTTCCGCCGGGATGTAGAACGACGTGTCCGAATTCCCCTGCTTCGCCCCTTTTTCCAGGAAGGGGCTTACCGTTAATGATTACTCCGCCGCCAAGACCGGTGCCCACCGTCAACATGACAAGTGTTTCTTTGTGAGGATAGTTGCAGAACCATTCACCGAGAGCGGCGGCATTTGCATCGTTCAGAACGGCGGTGTGGACGCCCGTCTTCTCCTCAATCAAACTCTTAAGCGGTATCCCCGTCCAGTTCGGAAGGTTTGCCGTTGCAAGGCTGACGCATTCGGTTATCGGGTCGACCCTGCCGGCGGTTCCTATGCCGATTGCATCAAGTTTATTAGAGGTCAGTTCTTCCTGAACTATCTCCATGAGCTGTTCTTTGAGGTCAAGAGATGTCGCGTAGAGCCTTTTTCCGGAAAGAGCGCCACTTGAATCGACTACCCCCGTCTTGATCATCGTACCACCGATGTCTATACCTAATGCAAACATTCAAACACCCCGCTGCCAGACTCAGCCGCTTCAGTCTTCGCGAATTACTTCATGCTCACTTATGATGCTAATCTATAGGAACATCATTTTCCACTATTCAAAGCGAAAGAGATCACTGGTCCTGTTTGTAATAATCCATGCCCAGCACGTAAGTTTTCCCATCGTGAGTTGCAGATGTCACATACGCGCTCTTGAATGTGGCCGGTCCACCGTCAGACAATGGCCAGTAGAAGTCCAGCCAGCCGCCTCCCTGATTCAGGGCGATTTCGAAGATCCTGACTTCATGTACAGCCCGTTCTTACCCTTTAGAGAGATCAGGTTCTTCCCTTCAAAGACCGTCGGGTTTCCTGCGTTGACAAGGTTTGTCTCGCTGTCGTTGTAGACGAAGATGTATTCCTCGCCAATAAAGAACTCACCGTCTCTATCGTAGAAGAGCGGGAAGACACTGGTTCCATTTTCTTCGATCGGCCTGGCCGCCTTCTCGACTATTTCCTGGATTTCGAGCCTCTTCTCTTCTTCGTTCATACCAATCGCAACCGTTAGAGTCAAGAGTACAACAAAAAGAACTGCAAACAGACGCTTCAAAGTCTTACCACCTTGTTTCTTTTGTTACTTCAATAGACTCTTTCTTGAGAACCTATGGTTCCTTCATCATGAACATCTACAGAGAGGATTCAAAATCCGCAACTATTGCATTTGAAGCAGCTTCGGAATTACTACGCTTCAGCAAAGCAAATGGAACGATCTAGTTCCGGGACTTGAACCCCTCTTTCTTCCACTCCTCGAGATAACTTGTGAATCTCTTTGTTATCAACTGAGGTCTGGTGATCACACTGCCCACAGTAACCGAAAAGGCCCCGGCCTCAAGGGCCTTCACAACCTGTTCCGGCTCCCAGTAATTGCCCTCCGCAATCACCGGAATGTCGAACTCTTCGGTCAGCGCTTCTACCAGCCGGATATCAGGCTTTGGTCTCTCGAGTGTCTCATCTGTGTATCCCGAAAGCGTGGTAGCGAGAAAATCGGGCTTGAGACGGGATACTTCCCTCGCATCAGCAACGCCTGATATATCTGCCATTATGAGCCTTTTGGGGAACTCCTCTCTTATTGCGGCAAATATCGAATCGAGGGGTTCCGGTCTCCTTCTAAGGGTGCAGTCTATAGCGACAACGTCGGCTCCTGCTCTCAAAACTGAAAGAGCGTCTTGAGAAGTCGGCGTTATGTAAACCGGGTAACCCTCCATGTTTTGTTTGATCAGGCCGATTACCGGTATGTCGAAGGCGGCCTTTATGTCTTCAATGTCCTGTGTTCCGTTTGCTCTTATCGCAGCTGCCCCTCCCATGATGGCGGCCCTGGCCATCAAAACCATTATTCCCCGGCCGTGGAGAGGCTCGTCCTCAAGAGCCTGACATGAAACGATTATTCTCTTCTCTATCTTCTTAAGAAGTTCTGAACGCAATTCAGCCACCTCTTGTTTTGCCTTTCTGCACACTCATCATTATATACATCATCTTCTTTGGAAGTCTATCATCTGGTTCTCAGCTACGGAATCAGTCATCATCATAAAGTAGACCATACTGTATGCACTTCTACGCTCTTGATCTTAGTCCCTGCTTGGACATCGGGGAGTGGGTTCTTGCGAAAATATGCACTGATCGGTTCCGTATGAACCTCTGTAAGCTGGAAAGAGATGTTCTCCGTTGATCGTCCAAGAGAAAAATCTGTTCTTCGTTCTTGGTGAAGTTCATAATTCAAGAGTCTGAAGATCCTGACCGGTATCATGTCAGAAGTGAGTGAAAAAAGCGGATGACAAAGTGAGTGGATTTATGGGCATGCTTCAACGGCAAGACGCGTTACCAGCTACTCGTTCTCAGTAGCATCAGAAAATTGTGAATGGGTCACAGTCGGTTCTTTCCGCCAAACCCCAGACCCTACACTCAGTACCCACCGGGACAATGCTATTGGAGCTGCTTTCTCTCCTCACTCTTGCTAGTCTCGAATATGGTTTTTCTCGAAGCGGAGCTCTCCCCATCGATCTCTCTAGATCTTCCGCTCGTTCCTTCAGAGGTGCACCCCTTACGCCATTGCGTGGACCTCTCTCAAGGGAGGACTTAAGATCAGGATCATCAGGAGCCATATACAGCACATTTTGTCAGGGGAAAAGGAGTATCATATGACTTCTCATTAACTCCCTGACTTACGGGTAATTTTCAGCTCTCGGCACAACCGAAAGACCCAGTTCAAAGGATCTGTGCCAGGGAAAGAAGAGCCTGTCGATCTCGAATTCTATTCCCAGTGCCTTTCTAACTGGAGGGATATAGGAATCCAGCTCTCTTCTTACGAATTCTTCGGCCCATGGTTCGACAGGGATAACGGTCCACGGCTTTGCCCCTCTCTTTTCAGCCTCAATCAGCAGTTCTTTCCGGATATTTGACTGGAAGGCCCAGTGTTCCAGAAAGAAGATCGCCTGCAGCCTTTTGAGCAGTGATTGATCAAGATTCAGCAGGCCCTTCCTACCAAGAAGTTGAACAATCGAATGGGCACAGACCGTTCCGAGAGTATTTCCGGCCGTATTCCAGGCCGAATAGTTCGTCTCCAGCCAGTTGAGTTTCCGTCTCTTCAGAAGCTCTTCTACAAGATAGTTGTCAGCGCCGTTTGTATACTTCACATCGGCTATTCCTATTATCTTACCATCGGCTTTTTCGATTTCCTGAAAGAACCTGTCGTACGAACTCGAGTCTTCAAATGCGGAGAGCTGTTGAGAACTATCCAGACCGACTTCTGGATTGTTCGCCAGAAGCAGAATCTCTCCTCCCCTCTCGAACACCCTCCCTCCGGCCGCCTCTATGTGATTGCGAATACCTTCACAGAGCGGCGAGCCTTCATAGGGCGGAATGAATTCCTTATAGTCAGGAGAAGAGTAGCGGACCTCAAAGGCAGGGATTTCTCCCAACGATTCACAGAGGACTCTGGCGAGAAGGCTGAGTGTCGCCTCGTCCGCTCCTGCGTGAATTGAGACCTTCGAGTTGATACCGAGAGAGTCGACTTTGGCCCGGTGAATCTCGCTCTCTGCAAGCGATATGCTCTCCTTGCTGTTGTCGTCGAGAACGAGATTCAGGAAGTCAATTATGCCTCTGTCTACCAGTTCTATTACTGAAGAGACCAGCTTGCGGTTTCTTATACGTCTCATCAGATAATCCGTTACGAAGTGAGTCGGGATCTTTTTAAGCTTTTCGATCACCGAGCGGTAAACCCTCTCGCCTCTAAAGCTCCTTGCGAGGAGCCTCGAGAGGTCGTAGACGTCCAGCCCGAAGTACTGCCAGTAGTCCGGTTCCTCCTCGGCCGAATTGTAGAATGGAGTCCTCGTGACTGTTGTCGTCGCGTAGATCTTCACGTCCAGTTTTTTCAGCTCCTCCAGCAGGCCGAGTCTTTCAAAGAGGGTGTCCAGAGTATCCAGGCTCAGTCGCGATGGTATGAGCCCGCCGTGGACGAGCATGTCGACAGAAATGACCAGGTAATCACCCGGCAGGACAGTCTCTTCAAGCCATTTCAACAACCGGCGAATATCTGGGGGCGTTTTCTTTGCCCCCAGATAGGATTTCGGCGGAGTAACTACGTTTATGTTTGCGGCTCGCGCCAGTAGAAGGAAATAGTCTCTCGTGCAGAATCGCTCATCTACAGGGAGAAAGACAATTCTATTTGCGAACATATACTATTCCATTGCCCAGACCGTAGCCTCAGCAAGCATAGTCCATGCGGCACCTCTTGGCCTGATCTCGATCTTCACATATCTCGCAAGTACGGGTTCAGAAGGTGACCAGTGTATCTCGTTTATGAATTCATTCTGTGGCGGGTATGGATTAGTTGCGACTGCGAGGCCGACCGTCTTGAATTCCATCCCATCGTCGCTGACACCTATAAGAAGGCTTTTAGGAAGATTGACAGCCGAGGCGAACGAGCGCATAAAGTGAGCGGAGACCCGTCCGATGGACTTCGGTTCGAGTAGATCGATAATTATCGTCGGGTTGATTGCGGGATTGTCGAAGCCGATCATGTCGGCCCAAGAGTATCTCGCAAAACCGTCGGTAACCTTAACTGAATCGGTATCGGGGTAGGCGTCCGAAGGAAGCGGAATCAGCATGTACGGTTTGCCGACAGATACGGTAGCCGCGTAAGTCAGATCCAACAATCCCCCGACCACAGCATCCAGTTCTTCGGGGAGCGCTCCGTCACCAACGACAACCTCGGCGATCATTGTCCAGGCATCTCCGCCGGGAACGATCTCGATCTTTACGTATCTTCCGTAGCCAACGAATTCCTCGCTAGCCCAGTAGAGCGTGGCGATTGTGTCGTTGGCAACCGGCGCCTCGGCGTAGGTTATCCCCATGCCCAGATCCTCATACAGTTCCCCGTCTTCGGAGATCGACACTATGAAATACTCCGGCATATTGACGGCCGACGGAGCGGAGTACATAACCTTTAGAGCAACGTAAGATACCTCTTCGTAAATGTCCCCGAGATCGACAACTATCGTTGGATTTGCAGCGGGATTCTCCCACCCGACCATATCGCCCCAGCTGAAGTTGAAGCTTCCATCGGTCAGTTTGCTTCCGGGGTCGGCGTAATTTGGATTCGGCCCGGGACTGAGCGTATATGTCTTTCCGGCCGCAACGTTGAACTCACCTGCAAGTACGAGAGACGCCACCAGTAATGCTAGTAGAACTACTATTCCCTTTTTCAACATTCCAGATCCCTCCTTATTTAAGGTACTCTATGATTTGATGCCTCCAACCTGTATCCCTTGAATAAACGTCTTTTGAGCAAGGAAGAAGAGAACGATTATGGGTAGAGTCATTAACACAGAACCGCCCATGAGTTGCGGCCAGGCAGTGGTTCGAGATGTCGACAGCTGCTGAAGACCAATCGAGAGTGTGTACATTCGATCGTCGTTCAGATAGATGAGAGGATTCAGAAAATCCGTCCATGTCCAAATAAAAATGAACAGCGCAGAAGTCGCCAGAGCCGGTTTTGACAGGGGAAGATACACCTTAAGAAAGATCCTCCACTCGTTAGCACCGTCAAGTTTGGCCGCGTCAGAATACTCCCTCGGAACGGTATCGAAAAACTGCTTCAGAAGGAATATCGAAAAGGCGCCTCCAAAAAAAGTAGGCACTATTAGTGGCAAGAAGGTGCCGACCCAGCCTAGTCTGTTGAAGAGAACGAACTGGGGTATCATCGTGACCTGCGGCGGAATCATGAGCGTGACCAGCAGAATCCTGAAGAGGATCTTCTTCCCGGGTATCCTGAAGTATGAGAAGCCAAAGGCCACAATCGAGGACGAAAGCATGAAGCCAAGCAAAGTCATTCCTGTGACAAATACCGTGTTGAGGGTGTATCTCAAGAAGGGGAGCTCCGTGAGCAGCTCGGCATAGTTTGACCACAGAACCTCGGAAGGCCACCAGACAGGCGGAAAGGCGAAAACATCGTCATAGGACTTCAGAGATGTCGAAAACATCCAGAAGAAAGGGATAATGAAAAATACGGCGCCTGCAATAAGCAAGAGATATATCCAGACTTTGTTCAGAGTCTTTTTCTTCATGGCTTATCTACTCCCCCGAAGTACCCGTACTTTCCAAAGAACTTGAACACGAAGAATATCGCGACCGAAGTCATTACGAGGAGGATCCAGGCCATCGCGCTCGCGTAACCCATCTTATAGAACTGAAAGCCGTTTTTATAGATCGACAGAGCATAGACAAGCGTCGAGTTCTCCGGTCCGCCAGCCGTCATTATGAAAACGCTCGTGAACGACTGGAAGGAGTTTATTATACCCATGACCACATTGAAGAGTATCACGGGACTGAGCATTGGAAGCGTAATCTTCGTGAATGCCGCTATTCTACCAGCGCCATCCAGTTCGGCCGCTTCGTAAAGCTCCGAAGGGATATTCTGAAGGCCTGCGAGGTAGATTACCATCGCTCCGCCCACGCCCCAAATGCTCGTGAGAATCAAGGCCGGTTTCGACCATAGCGGATCGGTCAGCCAACCCGGAGTGGGGAGTCCGATCCTCTCAAGAAGCAGGTTGACCGGCCCGAACTGGGGATTGAGAAACCACTTCCACAGAAGGGCCGTCGCGACTGCGGGAACTATGCTCGGCAGAAAGTACAGAGTTCTGAATATCGCAAGGAATCTGACCTTGGTGTTCAATAGAAGAGCTACCAGTATACTCAGAATCTGCGCCAACGGGATGCCAATTATTGCGAGATACAGAGTGTTATATATGGACTTCCAGAAGAGCGAGTCCCTGAATAGCTGAACGTAGTTGTCAAGTCCTGCCCAGCGCGGCGATGACAGACCGCTGTAATACGTGAAGCTGAAATACAGTGAAGCGATTATCGGGTATGCGGTAAAAACCGCCAGCCCGATCAGCCATGGAGATAGAAAGAGCAGCCCCATACGGGCCTCTCTAGCCCTTGACTTTGCCGCTTTTCTCATACTTTACCTGTACCTCTCCAGTTCCCTTATGACTGCTTGCTGAACATCGTTCAATGCCTGTTCGGCAGTCTTCGCTCCACTCTGAACGTACTGCAGCGCCTGATTCAGCTCCTCCATGTAGTACAGTCCGATCGGAAGCGTGGGGAAGAAATATACGTAACCGTCGGTCAGCATATCGATATATATCTCCATGTTAGGCAGCATCTTCGACTGGAAGAGAGGATCGTCGATCGCTTCAACCCGGGGAGGTATGTTCGACAATTCAGCTGCAAATCTTGCGGCCTGACTGGAATCGGTCAACCAATTCAGAAACTTAAAGGATTCGTCGGGATGCTTCGACCCTTTTGGGATAGCCCAGAAGGAGCCGTTCAGATAGGCGACCTTCTCTCTGCCGCCCTCAGGAGCAGGGAAGGGAGAGACTCCGTACTCGAAATCGCTCTTAGCAAACTGCTTTATGAAAAGCAGCTCCCACTGCCCGGCCTCCTGGATCGCCAGCTGTCCCCGGTAGAAGGGATTGTAAGGGCTTGCCATCTCTCCCCAGGTTGCCTGGAAGACCCTGATCTTCTGTAGATCGAACTTCTTGTAGTACGAGGCCACCCACTCGAGCGCCGCGACGTTGCCGGGATGGTCGGCCGTTATCTCCTCTGTTTCGGGATTCCAAAGCTGGCCCCCGAACACGTAGAAATAGATGTGACTTATGTTTGGCAGAAAGCCAAGCCTCCGGATATTCCCTCTCGTATCCTGTCTGAAAAGCAGTTCGGCATACTCGTCCAGCTCTTTGATATTCTCCGGCGGTCTGTCCGGATCAACGCCAACTTCTTCGAAAAGAGCCTTATTCCACATGAAGGCGTAGGCATTGAGCGTTGTCGGAAGGCCGTACTTCGTTCCCCTGTACGCTCCGTAAGACCAGACTCCGGGAAGGTAGTCCGACTCGTCGATACCTGCGGAGTCGAGATAGTCGTTAAGAGGAATAAGCGCGCCACTCTCGCCTAGCGGTACTACCATCCAGTCCCAGATGGTCACTACGTCAGGCGTTGAAGAACCCGCAAGAGCGGTGTTTATTTTCTCACCCTGACCTATCGGAACAAATACCGGCCTAACAACTATTTCATTCTGGCTCGCGTTGAATTCATCTACGAGAGCGAGGAGGGCCTTTCCTTCATCTCCTCCCCAGGCATACCAGAAGGCCAGCTCCGTCTTGGCGAGAGCAAATATTGAAAGAACCAGCAAAACGGCAACAACAACTATCTTCTTCATGATCAATCCCCCAATCCTATGTATTCTTTGTAGGCCTCATAAAGCTCTTCGGCTTTCCCTCCAAGCCTTGGAGTCATGTAGTGCGGGAAATCGAATATGATCACCTTCTCAGTGAAAGGAGACTGCATCTTAAGTTGATCTATCACCCTATCGATGTCGGCAGGAACGGCCTGCCAGCTACCCGCATCTACCGGCCAGCCGTGAATCTGATTGAAGACCTCGACGTTGACCCAGAACTCCACTCCGTGCTTGTCCATGACGGGTTTGAGAGCCTCTATTACACCCGCAGACTCGGCCACAGTCGTTCTTCTCGTTCCGACACCGTCCTGCATCGCTATGATGTCCACCTTCGCTTCGCTAAGCACATAGTCCCACCATTCGGCATACGCTTCGCCATTCGGGTTGATTCCGAAGTATGGAGAGATCATCACCGGCTTTCTGGTGAGAAACTTCGCATAGGTCGCCATTGATTTCAGATAGGTTCTGATTCCGTCTTTCCTGCTCTGCGTGAGGAAATTCCTGTCGTCTATCTCCTCAGGAAGATACCAACCGGCCAGTGATTTATGGGAACCGTAAAGACCGAACAGCTCAGTCAAGATCCTTTGATTGTTGTTGGCCTGTTCTTTCGGATCGAACACTCCGGACCAGTAAGAAGGGTTCAAGGAAAGGCCGAGGAAGACTTTCATATCCAGAGCGTCGGCCGCTTTAAGGAGTTCGCCGAGTGTATCACTGACGGTTGCCTGCTTGTTTTCTTCCCATGTAACCTTCCCGGCAGCCATGAAGCCTTTGCCATCGTTTGAAATCGCCACTTCGAATCCCTTCTCAGGGATCTGAACACCGGATATTTCAGACCTCATGAACTTGACTGCCACAGAATCTATAGGGAGTATCTCTCCGAGATCGATCACTATCTCTATGGGCTTTTTTGGATACTGCCAGCCAACCATCGCTCCCCAGGCATAGTCGGCCACTCCGTCAGTCAGTTTTCCATCGGAAGGATAATTAGGACTAGCCTGCGGATCGACCGAATATGGTTTTCCGAGAGACATTACTTCTGCGCCCTTTTTGACTGTGATTTCGGGAATCATAGTCCATTCGGCACTTGAAGGTTCAATAACGATTCTCACGTACCTCGTCCTTGAAGAACCGCTCCAGACCAACTCGGCAATACTTTCGTCGGGAGAGATCTCGTCCGTCTTCATATACCTGGAGGGGTAATAAAACCTCTCCCCGTAAGCGCTGTACTGAATTATCACTGTGTCCATTCCGATCTCTTTCATAAGCGTGAGCTCATCATGCCACTGCTCTTCACCAAACTGGGAGAGCTGCCCGTCCAGCTGTATGAAAGCGCCCGTGATGTTTTTGACTTCGCCGGTGCCTGCAATAGCAGAAAGACTCAAAACCACCGATATAAATAAGATAGCAATCAGTTTCATATATTCAACCTCCTCTGAATTCTCATCACGTAATCAAACTACCAGAAACGATCGATTTCTCCAAAGTCAAGCAGGAGTCTATAGAAGCGTTCAGAAACGTCTACAAACAAAGGCATACAGGAAACCTTGAATAATTAGTAGAACTCCTGGAACAGGAACAAGGATGATCGATCTGCATTCTTCTGACAAGATTACCATTGATGAAACTCTGTGCCGTGTACCGGTTAAATCCAAATAGGAATTGTGAGCATATAGCTCTGCAAGAAACGGTCGATGTCGACTGCTCTATCTCAGTAATGGTGTTTACTACTTTTGGTGCCCACATTTTGCGGTCTACACTCTTGAGAGCGGATACCAATTGAAGCTACTTCCATTACAATCAATTAGTAGATGTCGGGGCTGGCTTTCGTACTGCTCTTGCACAACATCACGCTTGAGTCTGGCGATAATATGTCCGGTACCGCTATTACATTTATCAATGGTTATCCAGTTGACTCGGATTACACATGGCTTTCTGCTAGAGAGTAATGACAGGTTCAGTCCTGAGGACCGGCACTTTTTAATTCAGGTCGGGCCAAACGCCTACGGATTATAGATATTTCGGCAAAATGTATTATCACTAATTTGGTTTCTCGCGGATGATCTGATCCGATCAGCCAGGACCTGCTGATAACGGGATACCAATCACTGAAAGAATTGAAGGGGGTAACTATGCCGAGGCTAACACCTATAACATTATTAAAGCGCTGTGTAAGTTCCACTCTGGTTGTCCGCACAAAAACGAGCGTTCAGAATCTACCTTCTCTCATTGGAAAGTGCTATGGAGAGATTGCCGCCTATTTGGGCGAGATGGGGGAATCTCCCGCAGATATCCCATTTGTTGCTTATCACGATATGCAGAATCTCGACGTTGAGATAGGTTCCCCAGTTTCATCCGATCTGCCCGGAAAAGGTGACATCATTCAGAGCTGCATCCCCGAGGGGTTAAGCGTCTTTTCTGTCTACATGGGTCCATACAGCCAGATGGAGACGGTGTACAGCGAAATGGCCGAGTGGATTAGCAAGAATGGGTTCATTCCAACGGGGACAGTATACGAACACTATTACGACGGCCCTGATTTCCCCGAGAGCCAGTATCTGAAAAAAATAGTAATGCCCGTCAAGAAACCCGAATAGGCCTGGCATCTAGGAACCACTGAGCGCTGTAAAGAGCCAAGGCCCAGAGAAGAAGCGTCTGGGGACGCAAGGTTGGCTTCGCCAGGTCGTAATGCCCGGAGAAGCATCACTTCTGCATCTTGCAACTGATCTTTTGCTCTTACCGACCCCCTACCCGCTACCCCCTACCACGGCTCTATTTCAACAAAACCGTCTTCATGCTGAATGAATCCAGTATCGCGATAGTGACATCAAACTCCTCGTTGCCGAATTCGCTTTCAACAAATGGAGACTGCAGCGTGATCTCAAGCAGCTGAGTGTCGGCAGGTTTTTCGGCGGGCAGAAAGTCTACGGAATTTTGAACCACGAGTCTCAACGGGTCTTGGTTGCCAAAGAAGTAATCGATGAACGCCTTTCGCTCTTCCTCGGTAATACCATAAGTGTAGGTCGCAATCTGTCCTGCCGAGGTGTCTACAGGAACCCAACCGTAATTCGGCAGGTAGAACTCAGCCCAAAAATGAGAACCCAGCTGTCCGGAGAAAACCTGAAAGCCTCCCGGCGCCCTTGCAGGTATTCCGATGGATCTGCAGAGGGCTGAAAAGATCATCGACTGAGTACCGCAATCACCGTAACCGTGTTCGAAAGAGTAGAGGCTTTCCGGAATTCCGGCCGCCTCTATTGCAACGTGGGCCATAAAAGTGTATTTGATGTTTTCAACAACGTAGTAATATATCTTCTTTGCCTGGAGATAGGGATTTGTCTCATCACCTACGACGCTTCTGGCAAGCTCCTCGAACCTTTCATCGTAATAAATGCTTCCTTCAGACTTCGTGTATTCTCTGTAAAGCGAGCTTTCCTTGTCGTATTCGCCCACCTGATCGGGATCTATATCGAACTGCTGCTGATAGTGTGTGAAAGTAAATTGCACGGTTATGTCCAGATCTTCAACGAGATTTGAAAGATCGAATTCGAAAAGGACATAAGCTATATCACCGGAAGTTCTGGGAAGGCCGACCACCGCTTCCTTCGGGGTCACCTCAAGTACAGAGATATTCTCTTGAGCCGCCGTCTGCAGAGGAAGAGGGAACCAGATTCTCAGCGAACCTTTATCCGGCAGGAGGGATCTTTCGGTATTCACTCTGTATTCCACGAGGTAGTCCTTCGGGTTGAAATACGGGCTGTGAGCTGGCTTGAAGGAGGCGAAAGGCGTATTCTTTGGTCCGTACTCTTCTAGAAGGTACCTGACCAGCAAGACGTTGCCCGCTGACCACTCTGGCTCTCGCTCGACAAGTTCGGGATCGCGGGTAAAGAGGTTATGCTCCAAGTCTGTGTAATACATCTCTACACCGTCAATGATAGTTCTCTGTATGTCTCTTTCAACGATGAACTCTCTCACTTCTTCATCGCTCTTGAGCTCCGGATAATGTTTCACAATGATCTCTTTAGCCTCTTCGAATGTCAGCGAGAATTCCAGGGTGCTTTTCACTTCGTTCTGTCTTCTCAAATACTCGTCGGACCGTTGAAAGAAATTGCCAAAAGCAACCGTAGAAATAAGAACGATTACAAGAACCAGTTTCAATTTCATGGCTTACCCCCCTCTTTTCTGTTGCCTGATTGGACACAACAAAGCAAGTATATAATGATTGACTTTAGAAATTTAAACACTAATTGTAGTCTTATGATGTATTTTCGTCTTGTGATCTCAAGGGATGACCTTCGCAGTTTTCCCAGAAGTACGTATTTCAAGCGCTCAATATCCAGTGGAGCAGTGAAGCTAATCGGCGATAATTGGTACTGGCAAGCCCAAGAAACAGTCTACTCACCCTATCTCAGACTTAGAGGTTGAGAAACAAGACGTGTTCCAATGAAGAAGACTTCAGAAAACTGTCTATAATCCCATCAATAGGCCTTCTCAAAGCCAAGTAGTGGCAACATTCCGACTTTCATTTATTTTTTTCACTATATTGGCTCATTTCAGAGCTTCAACTGACAAACCGTTAAGCCATTTTATATGCCCAATGTAAGGCTATAGCTTGATCTTACTGCTGTAAAAGTTCTGATGCTATCTAGACGGTGATGCCTGTACTCTTATCAAAGCAAACTAGATGT
>NZ_DJGL01000081.1:0-13432 GCF_002432735.1 Mesotoga sp. UBA5847
AAAGGATCCCGCTGTAATCGATGAAGTGTTCTACTTCTGTGAAACAGTCGGACTTCCAACAACGCTTGAAGGTATCGGGCTGGGGAACGCTACATACGAACAGCTGATGAAAGTCGCGGAGACTTCCTCCGCAGAAGGCGAGACGATTCATAACGAACTGGTTGAGGTAAGGCCCGAAACAGTATTCTCTGCTCTCAAGGCAGCGGACGCGTATGGGAAGTACCGCTTGCAGGAATAGAGACAAGTTTACATCTCATTAAGCCAAAGTCGCCGGGCCGATAAATCAGCCCGGCTTTAACTATGAAATAGTAGAATTGACGTTGGAAATTGCTGTGGTGGAGAGGCGAAAATGGAGAACAGAATGCGGAGATATGAGAGTGAAGAGGATTACTGGAAGCTGAGAGAGTTCCTGAGGAAGGTTTTTACGAACAATGGACTGCGCGAGTACTCCTGGCATGTTGCTAGACTCTACTACTGGCGTTGGCATGTGATGAAAAACTGTTTGAAAGTCTATTCACTGAATGGGCATAATATATTCTGGGAAGACGGCAACAAGAAGATTGTAGCGGCCGTCAACTGCGAGGGGTTCGGCGAGGTCCATTCTCAGGTACATCCGTTTTTGACTGCGAAGAGCTGGAAGAAGAGATGCTTGAAGTCTCGGAGAAGCACCTTTTTAGCGAGAATGACGGAGTCAAGAGGCTCTGGGTGTTCGCCAATTCTCAGGACAGAAGAAGGATAGAGATTTTGAAGAGAAGAGGTTATTCGCGAGGAGATTGGCCAGAACATCAGCATCGACGAGACTTGAAAGGTCAAATTGCAGAGGTCTCGATCTCAAAAGGTTTCGAAATCCGTTCTCTTGGAAATGCAGAAGAACTACCTTCCAGAAGCTGGGCCTCCTGGAGGGCCTTTCATCCTGACGAGCCGGACGAAGATTACGAGGGCTGGGAATGGTATCTCAATATCCAGAAGCAACCCCTGTACAGGAGAGATCTAGATATTGTCGCAGTTGCTCCCGGCGGCGAGATAGCCGGCTTCTGCACGATATGGTATGATGACGTCACCAGAACCGGATATTATGAGCCGGTTGGGGTTGTGCCTGAGTACCACAAGAGAGGTCTGGGAAAGGCAATGTTAACAGAAGGACTCCGCAGGTTAAAGAGAATGGGTGCGGTGAGAGAATTTGTTGGGGGATATTCAGAGGCTGCAAATGCACTTTATGACTCGGCAGTCTCGACGATCTGTGACTTAAACGTACCCTGGTTGAAAGTGTTATAAGACTTCTCCACTGCAATACTCTGTATTTCCTGCCAATATTCTAGAGGACTTTGGAACAGGTAATGTACTTCTTTGCCTACAGTCAGGTCTGGTTGTATAATAATAATCCAAAACGGTTGCTGCATTAACTCACATAGTAGAAAGCAACCAGTATAGTGAAGGAGGAGTGGTTAGATGCCTGATAGAAGAAAGGTTCTGTCACTGGTTCTGCTGATTCTGGTAGCTTTTTCGAGTGCGTTGTTTTCCGCTGCTGGCAAGACTGTCCATACCCTTGTCATAATGGGTACAACAGACATGCATCAATACATTATGCCCTACGACTACATGGGGGACAAGCCAAATGAAAGTATAGGTCTTGCAAAGGTTTTCACGCTAATTGAACAGTTTAGGAGTGATAATCCGAACACTCTGCTCTTCGACACAGGCGACTTCATTCAGGGAAGCCTTGTCGGAGATTACGAGGCCGATGTGAATCCTCTTAAGGGATTCGACTTCCAGACCATCGTCCGTGCCTACAACTACATAGGTTACGATGCAGTCTCCGTCGGAAATCACGATGTTACTGACTTTGGCCTGGAATTCTTTGAACGCGCGAAAAGCAATTCGATTTTTCCCTGGGTATCAGCAAACATAAGGCTTGCAGATGATCCCAAGGGATTCTTGACCGACCCATACGTAATTCTCGAGAGAGAAGTCGATGGAATCCCGATCAAGATCGGTGTGATCGGCTTCACGCCACCTCAGATTATGAGCTGGGGAAGACGTCATCTTGAAGGCAACGTCTTCACACAGGGTATTGTCGAACAAGCAGAAAAGTACATTCCTATCCTCAGAGACCAGGCAGACCTCGTAATTGCAGTTGCCCACACGGGAATCTCCACAGATGAAATAACCAGTTATGACGCTCAGGAGAACGCCGCCTATTATCTCGCTCAGATCGAAGGTATTGACGCAATGATTCTTGGTCACCAACATTCTCATTTCCCTGGGGATTTCGCAGACATCGAGAGCATCGATAACGACAAGGGCCTAATCTTCGGTGTTCCTACTGTACTTCCGGGCTCTTGGGGTTCACACTTAGGTGTAATAAGTCTCGACCTCGCCTATGACTGGAATACGGGAGAGTGGGAAGTGTTAGATGGTTCGGCAGCTCTTGTTCCCGTTGACGCCGATGTCGAAACTCATCCGCTTCTGGCTGAACTCGTTTGGCCGAAGCACGAAGCGACGATTGAGTATGTAAGAACTCCCATCGGCTGGACCGATACTGAGATAACGTCTTACTTCTCAAGAATAATGGACAATCCTGTCACTCAGATCATAAACGAAGCTCAAATATGGTGGGCGGAGCGTGAATTTGCCGGTTCCGAATACGAGTGGCTCCCAATTCTCAGCGCTGCTGCTCCATTCATTGCCGGCAGACAGGGCCCGACATATTTCACACACGTTCAAGGAGACATCTCGATCGGCTCAATTACTGACATCTACATTTACCCGAATACTATATATGTGGCAAAACTTAACGGCAAACAGATAAAAGACTGGCTTGAGGCGGCCGCAAGTAACTTCAATCAGATCGACCCGTCGTCTGCAGAGCCGCAACATATAGTCAACTACGATTTCAGGGAATACAACTTCGATGTGATTGAAGGAATAGAATACGTTTACGACATTACTAAACCCGTGGGTCAACGGTTGGTCTCTGCCGTTTTCGAAGGCAATCCGCTTAATGCGTCAATGGAGTTCCTGGTGGTGACAAACAACTACCGAGGGAGTGGAGGAGGAAATTTCCCACATGTAGCCGATAACGTTATACTTGCCACAACGGAGATAAACCGGGAGGCAATAATAAAGTACATACAATATATTGGCGAAGTAGATCCCGCCCCCACGAACAACTGGAAGATTCTTCCCATCGAGACCGCCGGACCTCTTCTCTATCGATCTTCTCCAGAAGGTCAGGGATACGTTGAGAGGAATGCAATTCGCGGAATAGATTTCTTAGAGGTTGATGAGGCAGGATGGGGAGTCTACAAAGTAGACCTGTTTGAACTCGCTGAATACCTTGAAGAGACAGCTCTGCAGGAAGTCAATTAGCTTGCTTTCTGAATAAAGGGCCCCGCGAAAGGGGCCCTTCTTATTTGTCTTTCTGCTGCGTTTGGTTCGGAATCATTTTCAGTCAGCCGGCTTTCAATTTCTACTAGAGAGAGATGCTTTCCAGCTCCGAAAGAAAGTAGTTCTTGTCCTGCTCTTCCTCGATTAAATCGGCTGTTTCTCTTGCCAGTTTTATGTACTCATCCATAAGGTCACGTTTTCCTGCAATCATGTAGGCTCTCGCAACGGCTTCATAGCCAAAGGCAAGATCGAAACCACTTATGGCATTGTCGGTGCAATATTTCAGCGAAAGCTCACCATGATACAAAGCTGACTCTGCCATGTTAAGCAAAGAATAAACCCTGGACACTTGCCACTCGCCCCTCGCAAATTCAATCGGGGTACCCACCACACCCCAGTGAAAGCGTGATGCGTGAGCGGTGTGTATCATAAGAAGGTCATCTTCTGCAGTTCTGTCTTTCTTGTCTATAAGGTCCCATGTAAGGTTGAAGTTCTCTATCGCCTGCTTTTTGTGCCATTCGTGCTCCGTAAGCTTTTCAGAATCCATAGATAACCATCCTTTCCGAGGTTATTATTCCTTCCTCCCGCGTGTCAATTCTATCACTGGCAAAAAGGTGGGCAATGAGCTGGATCGACTCAAGAAGAATGCAAAGTGGTCAAGAACTAATTTTGCAATGATAATCTTTCAGCAAATTGAAAGCCCTTATCGTTCAGTCAATAAACAGTGAGGGTTTCTTAATATACTTGAATATTTCAACACCCAGAAACCATCAATCCTGGAAGGAACTTCAATCTTTGATTCTTAAAGAAGACTCATGAGGACTCTCATTCTATCCGAAGCTATCAAAGAGATTTAAAGACTGATTATGTGAGACTATGTTTCGAGCGTTACATCAAGATCCACCCATTGAGAATAAGAGATCAAGAGCATCGATAATTCTTTCAGCTTTGTCGACCACTATCAGCTGAACGTCGGTTTCCTCCGAGAGCGCGGAGAAATACTCACTCGGTCCTTCCGGTGATACCAGAATTATGTAGTCGGCTTTCGGCATAAGCAAGTCGAAGGACTGCCTCGGATCGTTGTCTGGTGAAGTGAAGCCACCTTCAATATGAATGGCTACAACAGGAACTCCTCGCGCTTTCGCTATCGATACGAGCTCCTCTATTCTGGAGATCTCCTGACCGACATCGATTTCCTCAACGCCGCATACGGTATATAGATCCCCCTCGACCATGGCACCAGGGGCAATAAAAAGTGTTCCGGGCGCGTTCTTCGAGTCGAGCCTCTCGGTGAAGTCTTCGGGTTTCAACTGAAGGATGTTCTCGTAATCAATTCCGTGCATTTCACAGACTAGAGCGAGAACGTCTGATGCAGCACCGTCGCCTATCGCCGTTGCAATAATCGGGGCTCTTGCTAGAGGTTCCAGATTTCCTGCAGAAAGCGGTGATATAAGAAACGCAACTAGTAAGGCTGTAAATAGCACCGATATTTTTGGTTTCATAGATTTCCCTCCATAACATTTAAGAGCTGTGACCAGATCGATCTTAAGAACTGTTCCTTCCGATATCTAAAACAAAGTTCTTAATATGACCAATTTTATCAAATTTAATCATTTTTTGAACGAGAACACAACTCCTATCTAGGTCTATATACTGTTCGTCTTCGCCAAAGATTCTCTGCCCATTCACTCTAGAGAGTTTGTTAATCTTCTCTAGGAAAAATGAGAATTTGTATAATGGAACAACTTTTATCGGATTTATCTAACGATGTTGGGAGGTCTATATGATATAAGAGTTTGATAGTATTGTTAGGATTTGCCTTATTTGCGACGGCACCAGTTTTCGCTCTTGAGAAGAGTTCGGATTACTACACCACACAGAACGAAACAAAGTCAAAATGGAACTTACAGTTACATTCGATGAGGCCAGAGACACAATCCGGATATACTACCCTCAGATAAATACAGGTGAGAAACTCTACGGATATATTGAAGAAATAGACATTCAAAGAAAGTTCGTGGACTGCGTAGAGATGTTCTTTACAGGCTTTGAAAGCAATCTCTTATACAGAGATCTCGATCTGGTGGAGCAGAATCTATAAGGATTTCTACTTCGGTAACCTTGATCCACTGAGACTTGTAGTTCAGAATTCAGTTCACATGATGCCAGAAGAAAGTCCGAAGGATGTTCAGCCTCTGGAGAAGGTAATGCAGTTCCTGTTTGTGGAGAGCGAATTCGAAAACGAAAACCTTGAAGTCGCGATCTGATAACCGACATTTTCACAATCAGGGCTCTCCCGATGAGATAAGAATCCAACACCTTGGAATGGCATTCCCATATTATTGGCTGAGGCTAGATAAAAGTCTAATACTCGTTGGACATCAGAAAAGAGGTGGAGATTGTGAAAAAGGGCATCTTTCTCGCAGTTATCGGGGCGGCAATGATTATTGCTGGTTTGTTCCTGCCGATAGTACGTTTCCCCGGAGGAAGCGAAGCGACCTTTTTCAACGGCGGAGATCTGTATGGAGCACTAACACTAGCAATTGCTATCTTTGCAGGTATAATGGGAATCGTGAAAGTGAGATCGATGGTCTTTCTTTCCGGGCTTGCTTCGATTGGGGTTGTAGTAGCGAGGTTGATTACCGTGATTAAGGACCTGCCCGACGAGAACTCCTTGAGAACTCAGTTTAAAGAGCTTATCCAGAGCAATGTTCCCGGTAGTTCTGGAGAGGAAATAGCGAATATAATCGGCGGACCGCAAGTTCACTGGCTTGGGTGGACAATCCTGCTTGCAGGAGGAGTTGTGGTTCTTTTCGCGCCTTCATTTCGTCAAAAAGATGAAGGGCTTATCCCCCGCTTTGGTCATGATTTTCAAGCGCTAACAATGCGACGCTCATGACATAATCGAAATGCTTATGCGAACTGAGTAACATCATGGCTCTAGAGTCAACTGGCGGTTGACAGCAACGCAAGATTGTTTAAGCGTTCTAGATTTGTTCTAATGGAATACTGGATCATTTCAATTTTGAAATGACTACTGGAGGTATTCGATGATTCGAACAGACAAGTACCCAAACTGTGGCTCGCTGGACATAGGAAAGGGTTACTGGTCAGGTTATGCAGCGCTAATGCCTTTCGGAAAGCCTCTTTCGATGGGCTCTAAGGTAATCGTGCGCGTCTGCAGAGAATGTGGACATATCTTCGATCTCCATGCAGAAAAACCCGAGAAGTTCTGATTTTTCCTTTGGGAACTCCATATAAGCTTCAGATCAAATACCTATTCACAATCCTTAATAAGCTTCCCGGAGATAACCAGATATCTTTGACCAAACCCCTTTAGCTCTTTCAAACTGTTCGTAGTGTTTCTCAACGGACTTATGGTACTTATTCAGCTCTCTGGAAATGTTGTAGAATGAATCGGTACCAAAGTACGATGAAATGCAAGGTAATGTTTCCCTAAGGTCGATTTTCATCTCTTCGATTTTCTCTGAATAGTTATCGCGATTAGTTATGTAGAGAAGCAGAGGCTTGTATCTTATCCGGACAATACAGGACCTGTAGAAACGCCTTACTATCTCTCTCGAGTCGGCTCTTATTGGTCTGAGACTGTGGGGAGAACACCCATCAAAACATGGTTGTATGTCGAGAAAGCGTTGTGAAAGGCGTAACGTGGAACTTTCAGCACCTTCCTGTCACTCAGGCAGGTACTCAAGAAAGTATCTTCGCCTCGTGCTCCAGGGGGATTATAGAAGGGAAATAGTCTGCTCGGGTCCTTAAGATTCAAACAGAGGTTCGATCCTGAGATAAACTTCGCATGATTTACCTCTTCAACTTCAAAGACTTCACCACTGTTCAGTATGTCCGGATCGGCGCACGAGACTCCTCCAGGTACTATAAGTCTTCTAAGGGTCTCCCACTTAACTATGTCATTACTTATCGCCTCAATAAACAGTCTGAACGTATCTTCCGGTAGCGCTGGCGAAAACTCTATGAATGGGATCGGCGAAATGTAACCACAGTGATAACCGTAGGTGATGTCGGCCCGGTCAATTTAATTCAAATCCGTTTTCAAAACATGCTGGCCTATCCACGAAACGGAACCCATGTTGTTCATAACGGCAACTGGATACTCATCATCATCAAGATAGAGAAGGCAATCTATGTGATTCTTCAGAGCAGTGTAAAGAACGATGTTTCTCTGGGAAGCGTATCCTTTTCCAAAAACCAAAGAAGCTTATTCCGAATCGACAATCCCGCGCTTAATGAGCTCCCTCTTTTCTTCCTCAACTTCCTTCTGACCCATGAAGTGTTTGGAGAACAGTAATTCGTTCACACTGGAACTGATCCTGGTGTAATTTGCCTTCTTTGTATTCTTGTAGTCCAGATCATACGCAACAAATAGATTCAGGGTTAGTTCTTTTCTGTCAACCAGTTCAGATTCTTTCCAGTTGTAGACGTAGCTGCGCAAAACCCTCTGAAAGTGTTTTCTCCCAGTTGCAAAATCGATTCCGACCTTCATTCTTTCGTCATTCAAATAGCTTTCTCCTCCAAGAGTTCACAATTGTCTCTTAGAACACAAGAGCAATTAAGATCCAAACGATTCTAGGATGAGTAGCATTCTCGAAAAGAGGATAACGCAGTCATTAAGTCGGAAAATCAGGCATGTGAAATTAGACCAAAACTCAACTTAACGAGATCCCTTGAGGCATTCAATCTTGTTATTGACGTAACCTGCTCATTCAACTAACCAAACCCATAATTACTCTGCTGCTTCCCTGCAGTTGCGATGGCTACCTCCTGTGACACCCGGGAGAGCAGTACTTGCATCCACACACATTGGGATAGATATCACTTGCCTTCCTTACTGCATCCTGACAGTTGTCAAAATAGCCAAGGTAAGTCCTCGACTTTATCCTCACCATCTCAACGCAGTCCCTTGTGTGAACCTCGTAGTCCCCAGAGTGCATAGCGCTGTCACCAACATAGTAGTGTTTATAAGACATATTTCATTCCTCCTTATTCGAGTTACGGAAAGAGCCAGAAGAAAGAGTGGAAGGCTGTGATTACTAAATGAGAACCGTGCTTCAACGATCCGGCCTTGTGAGAAATTGTCCCGTGGCTTTCATATAAAGTTTAGCACAAATTCATGTTTATGTTATCACAATTCACTACTTCATCTCTGTTGGTCAATAAGTTCTCTTTAAGACTTAACGAATCAATGCCTAAGCTGAAGTTCAATTGCCAGGGTAAGTCAAGATACTGGTCCTTTTATGGCCGACTTGGAAAACTAACCGGGTATAGATACTATAAGCCCTTTGTCAAATTCAGGAAGAGACTCTTGTAATGTACAGGATCCGAGAATCCTATCTTCTCTGCTACCCCAATTGAGGCTGAGTTGCTCTCTCTGCAGTGCCATTCGGGCCTGAGCCCTTTATCAACGCAATCTCTTACGCAGAGCGCTGACGTAAGAGAGCCGAGACCGAGCCCCCGAAAATCCCCTGGGTCTCTAGCCCCAATTTCCACGCTCTCCAGAGTATATCGTGATACACCAAGCGACTATCTGGTTGTTCTTCACCACGCAGTATCCTATTCCTGAGCGCAGAAAGGAGCAAGTATCCGGCCAGAAGGCATTGAACCAGCCGGTCTGCCCTTTGAGCGATCTGTCCTCCAGCGCTGTTTTCACAGTCATGATCTCAAAACCGGTAGGTGGCCGTTTTCTCTCCCTCAGCTTCACGGAATTATAATATCTCCTAGGCATCTCATCTACTTTGTCTCCCAAGAGATTAGCGAGCTCGTATTTGCACTCTGAAGATTGATCAAAACTGATTATCAGACCTGGAGTACCCCATTTCTTGAAGCCGGGGATGATTTCCTTCTGTAGAAATTCGGACAGCTCAAGTAATTTGAGTAATCACCTGCTGCTTATAGAACATTTGTGAGAGGCCATATGACTGCCAGATTTGGATTTGTGAAATCATTCGAATATACGCGACCGATTGTATTTCCTTCTAAAACAGACCTTACAGCCAAATGGGATTCAAAAGAGTTAAAGCGGTCAGCCACAATCGAGTAGTTGGGTTTTTCGAGCAGGAACGATCCATCTCCCCGTTTTCGGAACACTTCTCTATTCGATTATGCAACAACCTTTGAGACGGATTTGTTACCACGAGATTGCAACCAGTGAGGTGGGATAATTGAGAGGCGTAAGAAGTGTCGCTTGCCACCGTCTATGCCGTAACTGAAAAGCCCGTTTCCAAAGTTTGCAGTAAAGTATATGGTTTTTCCTACCAGTACAAGTCCTGTTAAGTTGGACGGCAACTCTTCGGCAAAGGCAATATAGTACTCATTTTCTCCCTGATCAAAGTATATGGAGCTGAGCTTTCCGTATTCAGATCTGGCAATTGGCAGAATTTCGCCCGTTTCCATTAGGTATTTAAGAACCGTATCCTGTCCGTTTGTCGAGAGAACAAACGTTCTTTCGTCGAGGAAAATACCGTACGTATTCTGAAGCAGGTTATCCGTATCGTAAAGCAAACCAAACTCGCCTGCAGATTTTCTTTTCATATCATAGAAAGTCATGGTATCTCTCTCGTTGTCAATCTTTTTCATCCAAATCCAACTGCATGTATTCGTGTAGAAGAAAAACGATTGACTACCTTTCCATCAACAAGTGAATATTCATTGTAATAGTCATAGAGGTTGTTGTTCCATATGGAAAGCGCTGTGTTCTGTGTAGTAGAGAAGAGCTCCGTAGCTTCTGGTGTTATTCTTATAATCCCGATCTTCGTTCCAGCATAGAATACTATGTCTTTTTCCTCGTGGATCAGGCACCTAGAAAACTTCTGGGTATCAGAAACACAAAGATTACCGCCAATCATATTCTGGCTTTCGTTTCCCCACCTCCATTTGGGTAAAATCATTACATATGACGAACAGAGTTTTCATAGCTAATCGATTCCGTGCAAACAATTATAGGATTTACTGTCTCGTTTATTTGCCTCAGTCAGACAGAGCTGTCAACTTCTAACCGAATAATCAAGCATGACTATTGAAGAGGTTTTTTTGAGCTTTTGAGAGAGCCTTTCTGACTCTTCTGGCTTTTCAACATTATAATGAAGACACAAATAACCTCTTCTATTTGCCACCAAGGAGGTGCCAAGATGAACATCAAGAGGCTTCTGCAGTGCCCCGGGTGTGGTTCTTCTATCATAAGTAATGAAGATGCTTTTGAATGCACCTCCTGTTATCGGAGATTTCGAAAACGAATGGAAGTATTGGATTTCCTTCTGTCGGGTGAGGATCAATGGGTGTTGGTCGGAAAGGGTTTTATGAACGGTCAGGAGGAGCTTGAAAGGCGTTTCTTTGAGCCTTCTGAGGATGAGCTTTCTCCGGCTGACAGATTGATAAAGGCTACCGCTCTCTGGTATCGAGGAGAATTTGACGACTTCCAGAGACTTCTCCGACCGTCGAGAGAGGTCCTTTACACAGAAGAATACAACCAAGCGATGACCGAGAGCCTCAATCGTACCGTTTAACTGATCAAGAATGAACAGGGCTTGGTCCTCGATCTGGCAACCGGAATGGGCGGACTGCTTGAAGAACTACTGTCTTCTACCGAAAAAGAATACTTGGCTGTCGATATTAGTCCTTCGAGCAGCTTCGGGCTTCTCCAGTACTTGCGTTACAGAGGCTGGGGAGAGAGAGTTGTTCAAATCATTGCTTATGCAGCAAATCTCCCGCTCAAAGATGACTCAATAGATGTCATCGTAAGTGCCGTAGGGTTTCAAAACATGCAAGATTCCAAGAAAGTCTTCAAAGAGGTAAGAAGTGTCTCGAAAAAGCTGATAGCGCTTTGCATCTTCTTTGAAGACGGTGATCCAAACCTCGCTCATGTGAGTGACAGAGGCCTTCACGTCTCGAAAGAATTCGTAAGGGGCCTTGAAGAGGCTGGCTGGAACTCGAGGGTTGAAAACTCCGTTCGGGCAAGAGCCGAACCGACACCGCAGTCGGGAATTCTTGGCATAAGACCGGATATGCTTCCGATAACTTCTACAACAATTGAATTTACCACTGTCATTGCGAAGTAATCCACTCTTGCTCGATAAGTCGACTGTTAAAAGCATTAGGTGACCATAGTATCGAATCTTGGCTTCTCTTAGGCGAGTTCTGGTCGCTCGAAATCGGCTGTTGCAAACGAATTGTTGAAGACTCTTCCGCGGGTCTCCCTACTATCTCCTGCCTTCTTCTCTGTCGCTTTTCGAACCTTTACTGCTGTACAATCTAATAAGCAGGAGGTGGGTCGAATGACCAGAAAAATCACAAGCATACTATTCGTTGCGTTTTTTGCGTTTTCCTTGGTTTTTGCTAATAGCGTCTGGCTAGCTATCTTTCCCGAATACTCGGATAGTCCCCTTGAATGGATGGCTCCCGGACTTAGGCTCAGCTACAGGGTAAGCACTGCCGTGATGAAACCCGGGGGAGGGTTGTCGGATACCGGCGGTTCCGGCGTAGGCCTCTATCAGATGGATGTTGTGGCATTGGAAGAAGGATCCTTAGCGCTCTTACAAACTTATTTTATGGAGATGAGGGGCGGCTATTATCCCAGTCTTTCATTTGGAACTATAGAGAAACCGGGTGTTTCCGACTTGTGGTTAAATCCAGCGGTTTTCAACGACTTGTCGAAATTCAACAGCGATAATACGACTGCTGCGGAGATGCCTATTCAATACGGCGGGCAGACGGTGCAGGCCGTCAGGATTGAATCGAGAGGAATAAATGCTAAACACGTCTATACTTATGACCGAGCCTCAGGTATTCTTCTTTATCTTCTGACTCAAGCTCAATCGGGGACAGATATACATCAAAACATAATGGAGTTTCTTTCTGCTAGATATGTTGAGCTCCCCTGGTTCAACTCTCAAAGGCCCTCCTGGAAATTGACGACCACGTCATATTCAGGAACTTACACGATCAACATACCCGGCTCATATACCACTCCCGCACAGACTCAGGTTACGATAACTCCGGTAACATCCTCGCTTTCCTGGGATTACGTAAAAATGACAATCATGCAGTACGGAACCCTTCCGGGGGAATTTCATACCGTAACCGGTGTGGCTCAGTTGAACGGTCCGATATGGCTTTCTGCTCAAGCCCTTAATTCGCTCACAAAGGTACAGGACATCGATCGAGATCCCATCACGAATGTTGTAACCAGTGTGAGCTACATTGGCAAGCTTCAAGATGGAACTGAAGTTATGATGCTTCAACAGACAAACGGAACGTACGCCAATCAAAACGTTTACGATCGAAAAACCGGTCGTCTTCTTTATACAAAGCAGATGAGCCCAAACAGTCTTGACTATAATGTGACCGAACTCTCAATTGCAGGCTATTGAAACCCAACAAGTTTGAGACTTAGATAGCCGAAAATGAGGCTTAGGAAAAGTGTTATGGAACTCGAAATCGTGAATACTGCGGGGTATCTGAGGTTTCTGCCCCAATCTTTCACGTAGATTCTATAAGCAATCAGATTAGCCAGAGAGGCTATGATAGTGCCGCTACCTCCAATGTTCACGCCCAGAAGAAGTCCTTTGTTGCTCTCGGTAAACGAGGAAAAGGGGATTGAAGCAGGCACCTTGCTGATAAACTGTGGTATAAGAGCGGAGCTTGTCATTGTCCTTGTTTTACCATTTGTTGCAGACTTCATCAGCGTGGCTATTACATCCATTCTGCAGATATTGTCTCTTGACTTTATCACTTTAACCCATAAAACAGAGAAGATAGCGACTCAAACCCGCATGGTTTCGTAGGCGCTATTTTTTTGTCTATATTTTTTAGTGGTAACTAATGATAAGTTGGATTTAAGTAATGATTATACAATTACTTGCTTTTGGAAGGTATTCTATGGTATTAGGCAGTCGTGTTTATAAAGCCCACGAAATCTAAGAACTTTACGTATGCTCAGTTAGTTGAATCTTACCGTGACGAAGAAGGAAAGAGTCGTCACAGGGTTATCTTTAACCTTGGAAGAGTAGAGGACAAT
>NZ_DJGL01000049.1:0-14207 GCF_002432735.1 Mesotoga sp. UBA5847
TTACCTCTGACCGGTGAAACAACGTAAACCGTAGGCCGAGTCCGTTCGCCGATTAGGATCGAAAATGCAATGCCACTGCACTTTACAGCTCTTTCGGAGGACGGATGACGGTCAACGGAGAACCGTTATTCGAAAGGAGGAACTCAAATGAAAAACCTGAGCGTTAGGTGGTACGATTCAACCGCGAAGAAGTCCAAGGGCTTCTACATAAAGGAGCCTAAGGAGACTCTGACTCAGTCTGAAGTCGAGACTGTGATGGGAAACCTCATAACTCTGAAGGTGATCCCTTCAAGCTATGCGGTAGACTACGCGGCAGTGATCGATACCCAGAAGAATGAGTTGTTTAATCTGATCTAGAACCGTCCATCGTCCAAACCCGAGGACCCGTCCGGCGTCCTTGGCTCCGGGTGGCTCAGCCACCCGGGTTCTTCAGTCTGGAGATCAACCTGTTAAGCATCTTGTGGAGTCTGTTCGCCTGATCCTTTATCTGACTGAGAGTCTCTTCATCTATATATCCAAACATCTTCGAGAGTTCGAGTTGTGTCATTGCTTCTCTGAGAGAGCCCTTTGCCAGGAAGAGAGACTGCACAAACTCCTTCTTGTACTGACGGCCTGATCCTTCGGGATATTAGAGGGAACGGAGATAACAGCTCTCCTCAACTGAGAAGAAAGGCCGAATTTCTCGAAGTCAGGGAAAGCGGAGACAATCTGATAAACGTCGTAGGCAAACTTCATACTCAGCTTATACACATCTAGATTCTGATAAGAATCGGCCATGAAGACCACCTCCAGAGAAATGATAGCTCAAAGATGCTCTCAGTGTCTATCCAAGGACGAAAGACGGGTTCACGATCCTGGACGAAGGACGAAATCAACAGGAGGTAGCTATGGATTTCATACGACAATTGATTTCTCTAATAACCGTCTTTGCAAGTTACGTAGAGAGTCCCGGTAACGGGGCTGAGAAGAAAGAGAAAGTGAAACAGATGATAAAGGATGCGCTTCCGGATGAAGAGTGGAAGATAGACCCAGAATTCTTCGACTTCATCCTGGATGTCTTGATAGACCTAGTCGTCATGTTCCTGAACAAGGGACTTTGGAAGACGGCGATGAAGGTGTTGGTGAAGTAATAGCTGTTGACGACAAAGAATACGAATCTTGTTCAAAGTCCCTAAGCCGTTTTGCTCAAAAGGCTATTAACATTGAAAATGCAGGATGACCACACATATTGCGACGTTCAAAGGTCATCCTGTTCAGCATAAATATGCTCGTTAGAGCAAGAGTCTTCCAAATGTCCACGAATTGATCTTGTGATCTTGGAAATAAGCAATCAACATAAGATGATTTGAATTTGAAATCGTAGCAAGAGCCTAAGAACACTTTTCGCATTAATGAATAAAGATTGTCGGGCAAAGCTGCTATGCTAGAAATTCGCTTATGATGCGTCTCCCTGTGCCGCGCCTTTTTGCTGACCACTGCATTAAGTTTTTCACTCCTCATGAATAATAGAACATCCTATTACCCATCAACTTTGACACGGATTTCATTCTCCCTCTAGCAAGCTTGAAGTTCCTAAGAATAGTCTTGTATTATCGAGAGATTTTCTCAACTGCATAAACGGGGATATTTTGTTCTGAATGTTTACTGTGCTAGACTGTTATTGATTCGTTACCGGTTAATGTAGCCGATGCAGCTTTCTGCCATCGCGCGTTGCTTTCAGGGGAAACGCTCCAACAGTCATACGGAACGATTGTTTGTCCATCGCTAGAATAGGGGGCTTGTTGGTGGATATAAAGGTTGGTTCGGTTCTTTCCGGCAAGCGCTGGAGCGAGCCGATACTGGTTAATACAGTTGAAAACGTTGGAAATCACCTGCGAATTGTTGGTATTAGCCGCTATTCCAGGCGTCCTGTTGACAGTCTCATACCTTTATCCGAGCTTTCCACGATAGAAATGTTGAGTGATAGAACTGCTTTTGGGGCGGAACCCAGGGAAGTATTTCTTTCCCTCGAATGTCTGCGCTACAGGTATGCAAGTCTTTATGATCCTCTGCTTGCAATGAATACTTCTAAGATTCATCCGTTGCCCCATCAGATCGAGGCCGTCTATGGGTATGTGCTGCGAAACCCGAAAATCCGATTCCTCATAGCGGACGATCCCGGTGCGGGGAAGACAATAATGGCGGGACTTATAATAAAAGAGCTGAAGTTGCGCAAGGTGATAAAGAGGACGCTTATAGTTGCTCCCGGTCATCTGAAGGATCAGTGGCGCAGGGAACTGAAGGAACGCTTCGAAGAAAGCTTCATCGTCGTCGATCGCGGTCAACTCGACACGCGTTACGGCGAGAACATATGGGAAACCGAGAACCAGATAATAACTTCTATAGACTTCGCCAAACGCGAAGAGATACTTCCATCAATAACCGCAGTCGACTTTGATCTCATAATAGTGGACGAAGCTCATAAAATGAGCGCTACCACGTACGGCGACAAGATAAACAGGACGAACAGGTACAGACTGGGAGAAGTGCTATCGAAATCGACGGAACACCTTCTCTTCCTCACGGCGACTCCGCACAGGGGCGACCCGGAAAACTTCCGGCTGTTTCTCGATCTTCTCGAACCTGGCTATTTCTCAACGAAGGAACTGCTCGGAGAATCGATCCAGAACAGGGACAATCCCCTGTTCATCCGACGGGTCAAAGAGGAATTGAAAGACTTCGACGGGAAACCTCTCTTCTTGCCGAGACATGTGAGCACAGTCAGTTTCAGGCTGGATGAAGAGGACGATGAAGAGAAAGAGCTTTACAACGATCTATCGAGATACGTCAACGAGCAATACAACAAAGCCCTGTCGAGAGACAAGAGGAGAAACATCGCTTTCGCGCTCGTTATACTTCAACGCCGTTTCGCGTCCAGTACATACGCTTTACTGCGCTCTCTTGAGCGAAGGAAAGACAGGCTCGAAGAAATGCTGAAGACGGCCGAGCTTAGGCAGAACATGCCGCAGATAGACTATGACGACATCGAGGACATGTCGGAAGAGGACAGATGGAAAGAAGAAGAGCTCTGGGAAGCTCTCAGCGTATCCGAGAACAGAAACGAACTGAGAGTCGAGGTACACACCCTTGACAATCTCATTCAACGAGCGAAGAAGATCATAAGCCAGGAGTCGGAGACGAAACTGAAACACTTGAAGGAATCGCTGGTAGAACTATCCGGTAAATTCAGCGATTTGCGTGATCAAAAGATGCTCGTCTTCACCGAATCACGGGACACTCTCGACTATCTTGAGAGAAAGCTTATGGAGTGGGGCTATACCGTCACCACCATTCATGGCGGCATGAGACTAGAAGACAGAATAGCCGCTGAAAGCATATTCAAGAACGAAAAACAGATAATGGTGGCTACCGAGGCCGCGGGAGAGGGAATAAACCTTCAGTTCTGCCACATGATGATAAATTACGACATCCCCTGGAATCCGAACAGGTTGGAACAGCGAATGGGAAGAATACACAGGTACGGTCAGAACAGAGAGGTCTTTGTATTCAACATGGTCGCAGAGGATACACGAGAGGGGATGGTTCTGAAGCGGCTTTTCGACAAACTGGATGAGATCCGTCGCGCCCTGGGGAACGACAAGGTCTTCGATGTCCTCAGCGAGGTATTCTATGGCAGGGACTTCCCGCAGATGCTAACGGAAGCGGCAGCAAACGCAAGGAAGATCGAGGATATAATCGCCGAAATGGATATCTGGGTCGATTACGAAAGGAACAGCGAGCTGAAAGACATTCTCGGAGACAGCCTTGCAAGCAGTTTCATAGATTACACGAGAATAAGGGAAATGGCTCAGCGCGCCAGAGAAAACAAACTGATCCCCGAATACACGGAACGGTTCTTCAGGAAGGCCTTCGAGAAAGCGGGCGGCGTAATGAACCTGCGTGGGGAGTTCTTCTCGCTTGAAAAGGTCCCTGTTGAATTGCGTCAGCTTGACGGCATTCAGAATAAAAGGATTTTGAGAAGCTATCCCAAAGTTACCTTCGATAACGAACAGGCTTTCAGGCACCCTGACGTCGAATTCATAACCTTCGGCCACCCGCTCTTCGAGTCCCTTCTCGACTGGGTTAGTGAGAATTACGGTCTCACTCCGCTTGAAGGAGCTACGTTTGTCGATCCCGACGGAAGGATGAACGGCTACATATTCCTCTTCGAGGGCGAGATAGCCGACGGGGAAGGGAAGACAGCGGGCAAAAGGCTGTTCGCCTGTTTTGTAAACGACAATGAGATTTACTCAGTCTCTCCGGATAAAATATGGGATCTGAAGGAAGAAAAGGTGCACTGTGATCCCGCCGATATACAGGAAATGAAGAAGAAAGCGGCAGGTTATTCCATAGGCGAACTGGAGAAGTATTTGACTGAACTCCAAAAAGAAAGAGATCACCAGGGCGAGATAAAGCAGAAATACGGAGTTCGTTCTCTCGAACACCTGATAATTAAACTCGATGGAGAGCTAATCGATCTGCAGGCGCGCAAAGACAGGGGCGAAGACGTCGATCTTGCCATTAGAAACAAGCAGGACAGGAAACAGCGTTACGAACAGCAGCTGAAAAATCTCATCCAGCAGATCGAAAGCGAGAGAAGCCTCACAATGGCGATGCCCCAGTTCGCAGGAGTGATACGGCTCTTCCCCGAAAGGCCATCCGATCCCTTCATGGTGAGCGACCCCGAAATAGAGAAGATCGGGATGGACATTTCCATGAATTACGAAAGCCAGCACAACAGAGAGCCTCAGAACGTGAGCGAGGAGAATCTCGGCTTCGATATACGTTCGAAGTTAGTCGATGGAACATTCAGATACATTGAAGTGAAGGCGAGGGCAACTACGGGACCTGTCGAACTGACCCAGAACGAATGGCTCAAGGCGAAGAGGTTTGGTTCGGACTACTTCCTGTATGTGGTTTTGAATGCAGCAAGAGAACCTGAACTGTATATAATACAGGACCCCGCGAACAACCTGACGCCTACGGAACGAATAGAGTCGGTGAGGTACCTCGTATCTCCGGACCAGATAAAGAACTATCCGATAGACAATTCGTAGTCAATGGAGGGGGCGAACCAGTTGAGCGACAGGAGATTTATAGAAGAGAGTTTTCCTGTGAAGGAAGTGGGTACTGAAGCGGCAAAAGAAAAGAATATCCGTCATGGTAACATATCCACGCTTCATATTTGGTGGTCAAGAAAACCTCTGGCTTCTTCGCGCGCTACAACATACGCGGCGCTCGTTCCCGAGCCGAAAGACGTCGATGACCTGAATGCCAGGCGGAATTTCATCATAGAACTCTCAAAATGGGAAAACTCAAATAACAGAGAGCTGCTGGATAAGGCGAGAAAAGATATACTGAAAGCCAACGATGGGAAACCACCTAAGGTGCTGGACCCGTTCGGTGGTGGTGGGTCGATTCCGCTGGAAGCACTTCGTTTAGGCTGCGAGACATACACTGGTGATCTCAACCCAGTCGCTGTGCTCATACAGAAGGCAACTCTTGAGTATCCCCAGAAATACGGGAAGCCAGTAAAGAGAGATACCGGTAACGCTTTGCTGGACAAGAGTGAAGTAAACCCGTTGCTGGAAGACGTCAAGAAATGGGCGAATTGGGTTTTAGAAGAAGCAAGAAAGGATATTGGCGACTTCTATCCGAACGATCCGGACGGATCTATTCCGGTTGGATACTATTGGATGCGGACAGTCCCATGTCAGAATCCTTCGTGCAAAGCTCATATTCCCCTTACAACTAACTGGTGGCTCGCGAACAAGAGCAGGCGAAAGATCGCCGTATATCCTTACGCCAAAGATGGAAAGGTTGAGTTCAAAATAGTCGGGACCGATTATGAGAAAATGCCAGACGATTTCGATCCCGATAAGGGGACAGTCTCCCGTGCAGTTGCGGTATGCCCTGTATGCGGTTCGACGGTTGAAGCAAACACAACTCGCAGGCTTTTTCGGGAAGCCAAGGCGGGGGAGAGGATGGTCGCCGTAATACTGACAAAGCCCGGCGAGACGGGAAAGCGTTATAGGATAGCGACTGAAGATGATATGAAAGTCTTCAATAAGGCAGCAGAATACATGGAAGAGAAACGGCGGAAACTTCATGAACTGTGGGGAATAGATCCTGTGCCGGATGAAGAAATGCCTCCGCGTGGAACTTTGGGATTCAGAGTACAGCCCTACGGCATGACAACATGGGGCAGTCTCTTCAACGCCCGTCAGAAGCTCTCACTTATAACATTTACGGAAAAGGTTAGAGAGGCTTATAGAAAGATGATCGCTGAAGGGATGGAGAGAGAGTATGCGAAAGCGATCGCAACCTATATAGCTATCATAATAAGCAGGTGCTCAGATTTCGAAAGCAGCATTGTGAGATGGTTCAACCATGTTGAGAACACTTGCAACACATTTTCTAGACAAGCATTGCCAATGTGTTGGGATTATTTTGAACTAAACCTTTTCTCTGAGTCGTCACAAGGAACCATAAGTAGTATGCGAAGGCAAATCTCCAGGGCACTTGCAAATTTCGGGCAATTTGATGTGTCTGCGAATCCAGCTTCTTTGTCGGCCATCAGTTTGCCATACAATGACAACTATTTCGATGCAGTCATAACCGACCCGCCCTACTATGACAACGTTCCCTATTCATATCTGTCTGACTTCTTCTATGTATGGTTGAAGCGAAGCGTCGGTGATCTCTATCCCGAACTCTTCTCCACATCTCTGACCCCTAAGAAAAACGAGATAGTTGCTTATTCAACTGGCGAAGGTGCCGAAGCAGGGAAGAGACAGTTCGAAGAGATGCTGTCACAGGCTTTTAGTGAAATCCAGAGAGTGCTGAAGTCCAATGGACTAGCAGTTATAGTGTATGCACATAAAACAACAGAAGGCTGGGAAACGCTTATAAACTCATTGCTGGATTCAGGGCTTGTTATGACAGCCGCGTGGCCTGTGAACACTGAAATGCAGGCTCGGTTACGTTCCCAGGAGTCAGCTGCACTAGCCTCTTCTATATATATCGTGGCCAGAAAAGTAGAGAGAAGCGGTGTTGCCTTCTATAACGAAGTCCGCGAAGAATTGAAGAAGCACCTTGACAAGAAGTTGGATCGCCTCTGGGCGGAAGGAATAGGCGGCGGAGACTTCTTCATAGCGGCCATAGGCTCTGCGATAGAAATCTTCGGCAAGTATGAGAAGGTAATGGACCTTCAGGGAAACATAATGCGCGCCGATCGGCTTCTTGAAGACGTTAGGACTATCGCCACCGATTATGCTATACGCCAGATACTGCATAACGGATTCGCTTCCGAAATCTCAGACAAGACGCGTTTGTACGTCCTCTGGCGATGGAACTACGCAGATGTAAAGGTTCCCTTCGACGAAGCCCGAAAACTCGCCCAGAGCTGCGGATTGGACCTGTCTCTTGAATGGAACGGTAAGGGGTTCATACGCAAAGAGAAGGAATTCGTCCGTCTTTTGGGTCCGCAGGATCGAAAGCTGAAGGAACTAGAAGATACCCAGGAGCTCATAGACGTGCTGCACAAAACGCTTCTTCTCTGGGAATCGAGCAAACGCGAAGAACTGGTGCAGCTGCTCTCCGATTCGGGCTTTGGAAAGAACGACGCCTTCTACAGGGTAGCTCAGGCGATAAGCGAGACACTTCCAAACGAAAACAAGGAGAAGAAGCTGCTCGATGGATTCCTGGCGGGCAGAGAGCGAATAAGAGAGGATTCAATAAAGAAACACGAGAAAGACAGTGAACAGCAAGGGAGGTTGTTCTGATGAAACCCTTTCACACAGTTGCTATTCCTCACGAAGATATAAAAAAAGGCGCTCTGGAGATGAGCGTCTTCGCAGCGGATCTCTGGAGCGCCAGTCGCGGTGAAGGCCCGCAGGAATACTCGAATCCCGACGTTTTCTTCAGGAAGACTTATGAGACGGACGGGCTGAAGGAGCTGCTGGAAACCGTCCAGAAAAGACTGGAGGGAAGAGGAGGGGACTCCGTTCTTCAAGTCCAAACACCGTTCGGTGGTGGTAAGACCCACTCCATGATCGCTCTGTATCATAAGGCGGGTGAATGGAACGCGAAGAGAGTCGTTCTCGTTGGTACCGTTTTGGACGGCGAAAAGACTCTCTGGGGAGAGATAGAGCGCCAGCTGACGGGAGAGATAAAGTATCTTACGGGAATGGTTTCTCCGGGAAGAGAGGCTTTGAACAAAGTCCTGACTGCAAACTCCCCGGTTCTTATTCTCATGGATGAGCTCATGGAATATATGACAAAGGCCTCCGGTGTGAAAGTTGAGGACACTACTCTTGCGGAACAGACTCTAGCTTTCATGCAGGAACTGTCGGAAGAGGCTTCATCCATTTCCGGTGTGTGCGCGCTGGTAACGCTTCAGTCAAGCTTCATAGAACAGTCTTCCGAGGCCGCTGAGAGACTGCTGTCAAAACTGAAGAAGACGCTGGGCAGAAAAGAGAAGGTCTACGCCCCCGTGAAGGACAGCGAAGTGACAAAGATAATTCGAAAGAGACTGTTCTCGAATATAAACGAAAGAGCTGCGGAAGAGATCGTCTCCAATCTGGTGGATTATTTCGCAAACCAGTCTATACTCCCCGCCGGCATAGAAAAGAGCGATTACAGGAACCGCTTCCTGGACTCATATCCATTCACACCGGAAGTAATAGACGTGCTTTATCACCGCTGGGGGAGCTACCCGGAGTTCCAGAGAACGAGGGGTGTTCTCCGTATTCTGGCGCTGGTAATTCATTCGATGCTAAATAATAGTAATTCCTATATAAGCCTGTCCGACTTCGATCTCGATAATCAGGAATTGAGACAGGAGTTGATAAAATTCACCGGCTCCGAATTCAACAGCGTAATAGCATCGGACATAACGGCCGACGACTCGGGAACCGTGAGGACGAATCCCGAACTGGGGAGGGCTTATCAGAATTTGAATATAGCCACCAGGGCTGCCCAGACGATATTCATGTATTCATTCTCCGGAGGACGTGAACACGGAGCGACCCTTACGGATATAAAGCGGCAGGCAGCGGCGTATGATAATCCAGCCGAAGTAATTTCCGATTGTCTGGAACGTCTGAAGAACAGGCTTTTCTATCTCCAAAATACCGACGACAAATACTTCTTCAGCAACAAGCCGAATCTGAACAGGATCATACACACAAAGATGGAAAACGTATCGTCAGAAAGCCTCAAGGAGCTGGAAGAAGAGCTTCTGAAGAGAAACATTTCCGGCAAGCGTTTCAAGACGTTCATAGGAGAACAGAGCTACAAAGACATTCCCGACAACTACGATTTGAAGCTGCTTGTTCTGGAGAGCGTCGATAAGCAGACGATGCTGGAAATAGTCAACAGCAGGGGGAACAGCACTCCGAGAGTAAATCGAAACACGATAATCTTCCTGTGTCCGGGCGAGAAAACTAATCTCGAAAAGCAAATGAGGCGGAAGCTGGCCATAGATGCCATCGAGCGAGATGATTCACTGGAACTCGGTGAAACGGACAGAAAGAAACTAAAAGAAGATGTAAAACGGATCTCGGGGGAACTGGACGACGCGATCCACAGAGTGTACAGGGAGATATATATCCCGATGAAGGACGGCTTGCTCAAAACCGATCTGGGAGTGCCTACATACGGAGAAAACAAAACCCTGGACGAACGGATCTTCGATCATCTGAAGTCCGAATCAAAGCTGGTGGATAAGCTCTCCCCGATGGTTATTTCGATCAAATACCTTGAAAAGAATGAAAATTTGCATACCGAGCAATTGTGGAAGTCACATCTGCAAACCCCGGGTGAACCGCTGCTGATGAACAGAGGCGTACTCGAAGAGGCGATAATTGAAGGCTTGAAGAACGGGCTTTTCGGACTGGCCGTGGAAACTGATAGAGGTTTCAAACTCATGTATTTCAACGACAGGAAGAGCGCGCAGGAAACAACTGTTCCGGAACTCCAATTCTCCAGCGTGGAGCTGCTGCTTTCGCTTGCCAAGTGCAAAGAGCTGGCAGAGAGGGAACCCGGGACTATCTATCCAAATGATTCTGGTGATAAGAAAGTTGACATAGCGGTTAAGGATACTGGTGCCGGGACGTCTTTTGGTACTTCTCACACCACATCGGGAGGTACAACGGTTCTTCCTCATGGCAAGGGAGCTATCGAGAGCCTTCATCTATCATTCAAACTTCCAAAAGGCAAATCATCGGATGTTATGAGGATAGTCAATTACCTGCACGAAAAGTACCAGGATATTCAACTTACGATTTCGGCGTCCGAGGGATCTATAACGCAGCAGGAATTCGAAAACAAGATTCAGGAGGCCTTCGAACAGGCCGGAATAGAGATCAACGATTGATCGTTCGGTTTGTTTTAGTCCAACAGGCTCACTCAAATTCATAACTGATGGGAGGCCCTATGAAAACTGCATTTCCGGTAGACAAGTTTGATCTGAAGGGATTCATACAGAATACGCTAGAGTATTGCGAGCAGAATGTGAGCGAAGGAATCGAACCATCTTCGGCGATTGCTTGGTGTTTGAAACCGCAAGCCACTATCTGGGCTCCCAAGTCGCGCCACCGCCTTCTATAGATATCCAGGAGAACCTCGGATTTCTGCAAGAACCGATAGAAGGCTACATTTCGAGATTCATTCTTTGATGATATATTAAGGCGAGACATTTTCGTTTTGTATGGCTTCATTCGGAGGTGCATATGTTCTTTCCAGCAGTTTCTTTTGATTCTATCGACGAAAACACGCTGATATCGCTCAAAGACAACCAGGTATGTGAAGACCGCCGCTTGGATTACAAAGTCGATCTTTCCCTAAAAGGCAAGGACCAAAGGAAGGAATTTCTGGCAGATGTTTCGGCTTTTGCCAACACTATCGGTGGGAGAATCTTGATTGGTGTAGCAGAAGAAAAAGGTGTCATAACAGATATTCCGGGCATACCATGTGACGATCCAGATGCTCTTACACAGACAATGGACAATCTTATTGATAATAGCATTGCTCCACGCATTAGGAAGAAAATCAAGGCAATTCAACTTCAGAACGGACACTTCGTATTCGTGATCGAAATACCACAAAGCTTTTATGGACCACATATGGTTACTCTTGGTGGTTCCTCCCGCTTCCATTATCGAACCAATTCTGGAAAATTTCAGATGGACGTCTATCAAATACGGGAAGCTTTCACGGCGTCTACTACTCTGGACGAGCGAATACGTAACTTTAGACTTGATCGTCTCGCGAAAATCGAAAGCGGTGACGGACCAATATCCATCGCACCAAAGCCGCATGTTGTGCTTCACATTATTCCTGCAGAGAGTATGGGTTCAGTATCGACAGACTATGTTGGTGGATTTGGGGATCACGGTATTCGCAATGAGCTTTTTAATAGTCTTGGTTCATTGTACGAATATGCAAAGTACAATTTCGAAGGTTATGTGGTTTTCTCAAAATCCAAGATTGAGACCACTTATGTCCAGCTTTTTAGTAATGGTTGTATAGAACTTCTGGATACTCGGCCGTTCTCCAATGATCACAATGATTTCCCGAAAATACGAATCAAAGCTCTTGAACACTTTTCTATCGAAGCAACAAAAATCTTAATACAGTTGCAGGATAGATTGGGTTGCGGTTATCCAAGAATCATATATCTGTCTGTTATAGGAGTAAAGGGATACAGGATTTATCAAAGTAATCTTCTATCTAGAGAAGATCCTATAGATAGAGATTTGCTCTTAATTCCCGGAGTACGAATCGATGAAACAGCTGAAGAAATAACGATCGCCATGAAGCCCATTTTCGATGGTATCTGGCGTGCTGGAGGATACTGCAGAAGCCTTAACTACGATAAGGAGGGCAAGAGAAAACAATCTGGCTAATCCTGGAATCATTCCCGCTTTCTCAAAGAGCTATGCTGAGACATTTCGAGAGATCTCTAAGAGTACTAATCAGCGTGAAATAGGCTCGAGAAAGCTCTTGTTAACATCAGATCGGGGATGTGTTCGGAGCAATGGAATCGAAAGTTTGTGTTTAGTATTCGGTGTACTTAGGGCTTAATGGAAAGGCTTGAAATTGTAAAGTAACTTCTCTGTTACACACCTGGAGGGTGAACTATGGAAGAAGCTTATCTGTTAGTGTTCTGGATCGAAATTGCTTTGTTCGTGTGCTTGTTTGTTGTTAGCCTTATTCCATGGAAACGAAAGAAGACGTACTTAATGTATCTATCGTTTCTTTTTGTCTTCGCCCTCTTTCAACCACTAACGGCAGCAAGGAGCGAGTTCGTTCTTATAGGGCATGATCTAGTATCCGATTCTATGATAGAAATGGCCGGGAATATTGTGTCTTCATTGACCGCATTGATTGCACTTGTACTTACAATATCGCTTGTTGCTATTCAGCATTCCGCTCAGTTCTACACACACCGGCTCATTGACACTTTCAGAAAACGAGGAGACACCTATTTTATACTGGCCGCTAGTGTTGGAGCACTAATCATGGGCTTTTTCGTTCCAGCAATGAGTAATGCATGGCAAAGATTCTATATTGCATCATCTATATATTTACTGTTGGTCCTCATTCCGTTCTTCATAAGAATAGTTGAATCTTTGTCCCTGGATAGCACAATAAGTGAAATTGTTTTGAGATCACGGAAACCTTCTGAGACAAAGGACTCTTTGCGGATTCTTTTTGACATAGCACATCGCTATATACAGAGCTCTGATCTCGATAGTCTAAGAAAAATACATGAAGGCATAGAAGAAGTAATAAGAATCGCAATTAAAGAGAGGAGATATCCTGACGAACTAAGAACGGAATTGATTTCCAATTTGTTTGGGGGGATTAAACGCCATACGAGACACATGCTTGAAAGAAACGATAGAGAAATGACACTTCTGGTCTGCAATCATCTAAAGACGCTTGGGAGTCTTGGGAGTATATCAGATAATAATCTGCTGCTAGATAACGTATATGATAGACTATCCGGAATGTCTAGAGATATTGAACTATATAAGAAATACCTTTCTGACAAACACTTCTACCTCAGAGACATTGCAGTAACTACTTCAGATATGATTGAGTTATTGATCTCCGATAAAGCCGAACTTTCTATTCTGAAGAAATGGGCAAAACTATTATCGAAGAAGTTGCCACCAATTGTAAAGAAGGAAAATGGTGCCTTCCTTTCGAGTATGTCCAAAATGGCTATTAGGTGCTTAGAAACTCTTTGCAATGTGGATAGAAGGTTAATTGAATGTGATGACAGAAGGTTCGGGTTCTGTGTTCAAGCTATTCACAAGTACTTTGCAGATGTTGGCAGCACGGCTAGAACTAGAATAATTGAACTCTTTAGGGGTTTGCTTGAATCAAGCTTGGATAAAGATAGTGGAACAAGTGGAATCAAGCTTCTCAAATCGCTAATCGAAAGCACGAAAAACCATCCGGACTACCTACAAATTGTGCTTGCCTCATACATAGTAATGTACAGCGAAAACTGTTCGGAAAGCAATTTGTCTGAAGTGCTGGTTCTGCACAGAAATTCTTTAGATAGCTGGGTAGGAGATAATGCTGATAAAAATTTGCTTAGGAACCATTTCGTGGAACTGAAAGAAAAACTTAAGTCCATGAGCGCGTTCGAATTCAGCCGAAAGGTGGAGCAATCGTTTCGTGAATTCAAAGTACTTTGTGAGGGCAAGAGACAAGACTACTACAAAAGACGACACTGGGACTTGTTGTGCAATGAGTTATCAGAACTGATAAGAGTAATTCACAGCCAAAATACGGAAGAGTAAAATAAATAGGAAAAAATAAATAGGGTCAGACTCCATTTTTCACTGCTATGTGAGTAATTGCAATCGCCGCCAGCTCTATCGTTACCTGCGTTTTTACCGGCTTTATCCTCAAATTGTGGGGACACTGTCCGCACAATTGAAAACCACGCTGCCTGCGGACTTACATAAATAAACGCGTCAGACTCCATTTTTCACGCCGTGAACACTACAAGGAGATGGTTGAGAAATCGAAAGCAGAAACAGGATAGGAGGCAACGCCTTGGAATTCAAAAAATCTGCGAAAAAGGTGACTCCCTTTATTGTAGCTAAGTGGGTGTGACTTGAACGTTGCCTTTTGGAGAGCAGTAG
>NZ_DJGL01000004.1:0-1881 GCF_002432735.1 Mesotoga sp. UBA5847
CGGGTTTGAGACGCTATCTTCTTTGTTTTATGGGTTCAAGTGATAAAGTCAAGAAAAAATCTGCGAAAAACTGACAGACTCCCTTTTTTGTAGCTAAGTGGGACTTGAACGTTGCCTTTTGGAGAGCAGTAGACAAAACCTGAAGAGTCTTAAGCACAGAGGAAATCACGCTATGACTTGCAGTCACTAGAAGACATTGTGCCATCGCGACCGGGGCGACTACGATCCCGTTGGAGCCTATAGACAACATCTCGAGCGCGCTATGAATAGTCTCTCAGAAAAGTTCCTGTAGTTATCCTGGATCCTGAAGCAGCCGTAATGCGTGTGAGGCTGGAGAATTGAGAGAAGAGAAGCGCTGAAATTAATAGAAGGAGATTGCGAGAGGATTGTTTTTGTGGAGACGCCTCGAAGGCGAGACGCGATAAATATCGGGTGGGGCTTTTTGCTACTGCTTTACTAGAATAACGATGGGAAACGCCGCCCTGACTTTTAGGCTCCATGGGATATTCCCTTTTTTCCACTCTAGATTACCCCTCAGGGTTCTCATGGAAATGATTCTCCCCGGGATTCCCTTTCTTAGGAGACAGAAGCATCCGGCGCTTCGAGAGCAAATACCCTAGGTCTGCCCAATCTTTGCAAATGTCTTGTCAGGCAAAATCACCATCACTTTGAAGAAAACAAGGCAGCAGTTTGACTCTTTCCCATTGCGGCCACTCTTTGCTTGCAATGTAACAAGTGCTATATTAATTTCAAGACTGTTCCTTGCTGTGCAATATCTGTTATTAAGTGAGAATGATGATTTCATCTTTGAAAGCCCACCGCAAAAGCAGGCTTTCTTCTCACTACTTCTGAATAATAATGAAGCAAAAAAACGGGAGCTTTGCGGGTAGATGATGAAAGTTCCAGAAGTCTCCAAAATGCTTGAGTGTGAAGGAGTGAATTGATGTTTGACAAGTCTCTTTTGAAAGCTGTCTTAGTAGAGTATAAGAAGGATTTTGTCCGGAAGCAGTGGCCGAAAGAAAAGTATAAGTGGGAAGCAGTAAAGTGGTTTCAAGATAATTGGGATGTAAACACATCCGATTTTGCAGAAATGCTCACTCTTTCTCTCTCAAAGACAAATAATCTGCTGGCGTCTGCGAATAATTTCCCGGGAGCAATGATACAGAACTTTGCCAAGGCAGCGCCGGAAGAAGTGCGTGGTATGTTTATAGATCTCTTTGATGAAGGCAAAGAGGTCTATGAACGAGTTGAAGGCTTCAAGATGAAATCTGCAGCTTTACTTGAAAAGTACGGAAATGGTGCTATACAGCACTTCCAAAACGAAAACGCAATCAGTACTTATTTATGGCTTCGTTACCCGGATAAGTATTACATATATAAATTCAGTGAGATAGAAACGATTGTGAGCAAGCTTAAAAGCAACTATAGCTTCAAAAGAGGCGCGTATGCTGACAATATCAGAAACTTTCTCAAGCTGTATAACGAAATTTGCGCTGAATTGCGGCAGGATGAAGAACTCATTGAATTGCTGAAGTCGCAGCTTACAGAGAGCTGCTATCCAGATCCTGAACTTCGCACTCTCACTATTGATGTTGGTTTTTATATTAGCCGCTCTTATAGTGAAATGCCTGCTGAAGAGTGGCGGCCCAGAGATTATTCACCAGGGTTATCCGTTGATGATTGGGTAAGACTCCTTCAAGACAGTGAGGTATTCTATCCTAGCAGTCTCGAAATTATGAAGCGCATGAAAGACTACGGTGGGCAGGCTACGTGCACCCAACTTTCCATCAAATACGGCGAAACGAAAAACTTCTACAATGCAGGATCATCTTCTTTGGCGAAGAGGATAGCGAAAAAGACAGGATGTCCGGTAATGGATAG
>NZ_DJGL01000004.1:1888-8520 GCF_002432735.1 Mesotoga sp. UBA5847
GCTGGTGGCCGATCTTGTATGTCGGTAAGAATGCAGGTGATGATGAGGACGGCTCTTTTATATGGAAGCTGCGTGATGAGTTGGCCGAAGCACTCGATAGAATTGATCTCTCGAAAGTACAACTATATGCCTCTACTGGACCAGGTGGGGAGCGCGGGTATTGGTGGTTGAATGCCAATCCGAGAATTTGGAGTTTTTCTAATCTTGCAGTTGGTGAAGTCCAATCCTATACGCTTTACAACGAAAACGGCAACAGGCGCCGGATTTTTCAGAATTTCCTGGATGCAAAGGCCGGAGATATGATAATCGGTTATGAGGCTAGCCCGGTAAAGAAAATCGTTGCTTTAGGTAAAGTAAGTGCCGGGCAAGATGGTGAAAGAATCTACTTTGAAAAGGTTGAGGGACTTACCTCGCCTATAGATTATCAGACGTTAAGAGGTTGTCCTGAACTGGAACATATGGAGGTCTTTGTAAATCCCAATGGCAGTCTGTTCAAACTTACTAAGAGCGAATTTGATTTTATTCTCGACTTGATTCGCGAGGAGAATCCGTTACGGGCTGCTGTCGATACTACTGTTGAAGAATATTCAAAAGAGGACTTCTTAAACGAAGTCTTTATGGCTGAGGAAAAGTATGAACGCCTACTCTCAGTCATGAAAAACAAGAAGAATATTATCTTGCAGGGAGCTCCGGGTGTTGGCAAGACTTTCGTTGCGAAGCGACTTGCTTATTCCGTCATGGGCGAGAAAGATGAAGATCGAATCGAGTTTGTTCAGTTCCATCAGAATTATTCCTACGAGGACTTCATCATGGGCTATAAACCTGTTGAGAACGGCTTCGAATTGAAGTACGGTGTGTTCTATCGTTTCTGCCAGAAAGCTGCCAACCAGCCGGATAAGGACTATTTTTTCATCATTGATGAGATTAACCGTGGCAACATGAGTAAGATTTTCGGTGAGCTACAAATGTTGATAGAAAGTGATTACAGGGGAACCAAGGCTACACTTGCGTATAACGGGTTGAGCTTCTCTGTGCCTGAAAGACTGCATATAATTGGAACGATGAATACTGCCGATAGAAGCCTTGCAATGATTGACTACGCCCTCCGCCGCCGTTTCAGTTTTTTTAATATGGAACCGGGTTTTGAATCAGAAGGTTTCGGAAGGTATCAAAAGGGTCTTGCAAATGGGACATTCGATGATCTTATTTCCAAGATTAATGATCTAAACAAGGAAATAGCAAACGACAAATCTTTGGGCAAGGGATTTTGCATTGGCCACAGCTACTTCTGCGGAGCTGAGGTATGCACTGAAGAATGGATGAAGGCAATCGTTGAGTATGAAATATTGCCCATGCTCAGCGAGTATTGGTTCGATGACAATACAAAACTGCAACACTGGGAGAATGTCTTGAATGGAGTGTTTCAGTGAAAGACAAAAGCATTCTCATAAAGAACATCTACTACATGTTGTCCTATGCTTTTCAGGCGCTAACTCAATCGAATTATGAAGATGTTGCCAAAGAAAAGTTCGAGGATCTGCATAATCTATTTGCAGCGGTTCTTGCAAAGGGAATTGGTCACCAACTGAAACAGGGGTTGTACCGAGAATATCTGAATCGTCAAGAAGATATTTCTGTTATGCGCGGCAAAATAAACATGCCCGGGACGATAAGAAACAGACTCGAGCGTAAACGGGTCCTGACTTGTGAGTATGACGAGCTGTCTGAAAACAACCAGCTCAATCAGATACTAAAAACAACGGTCATGATCCTGCTTCGACATGCAGATGTAAAGCCGGAATACAAAGACGATTTGAAAAAGAAGATGCTCTTCTTCTCCAACGTTGATACGCTTGAACCATCTTCAATAAAGTGGTCATCGATTCGCTTCCAACGCAATAACCAGACTTACCGAATGCTTGTAAGCATCTGTCAGTTGATTATTGAAGGCATGCTCATTACAACAGAAAAGGGAGGCTACAAGCTGGCTTCCTTTGTTGATGAGCAAAGAATGTCCCGGCTGTACGAGAAGTTCATCTTGGAGTACTACTATCGGAAGCTCCCATCGTTTACAGTGAGTGCATCGCAGATTCCTTGGGCTTTGGACAATGGTGTAGGAACGATGTTGCCGGTAATGCAAAGTGATATAACCATACAAAAAAAGGAAACTGTCTTAATAATTGACGCTAAATACTACGCCCAGACGACACAGGCTCAATATGACAAGCACACACTTCACTCAAGCAATTTATATCAGATTTTCACCTACGTGAAGAATAAAGATGCGGAGTTCGGCGAAAAACCTCATGTGGTCTCCGGATTGCTCCTGTACGCAAAGACCGAAGAGGAAATTCAGCCGGATAACACCTATCTTATGAGCGGCAACAGAATCAGTGTGCGCACTTTAGATCTGAATCGCGAGTTTGCGGAAATTGCCAAGCAGTTAAATGATATAGTCGAGGAGCACTTTGGAGTTACAACGGCCTAAGGAGTGGCAGTGCAATTCTTGTTATTCAAAAAAATCCACGCGGCAAAAACACAGCGACTCCTTTTTGGCATCGCTGGAAGATGGACTGCATCCCTATATCGGTCTAGGGTTTGAACGGAACTGCAAAGAAAACCTTCTTGATGGAGCAGTTTTATTTGTGCACAAGAAGCCCGATGAAGAGAAATTAGTCCTAGAGATCAAATAAGCTTTTCATCATTTCAGATAACAGCTATTGTTTTCAAGATTGATTCTGAGATCTGAGAATTGGTAGACTAAATACGAACTAGGTGTTCTCGACTATTCTCTTCGGTGGCCAGTTTTTCAGTTGCTGATTGACGGATGGGTCACGGGAGAAACCAGAAAGTACGCAAATGGCCATGCAAAGGAGTTGATACTCTTGGATAGTGGATTCCAATGGGTTCCGTTTTACGAGGCGCTTGCTGACAAACTGCTCGACTTCAGGGATAAGCCGGGCGAACTATTCAACGTGATTAAGAAGCTTTCATTGGAGCAGTCACTGATGGAATACCTTCATTTCGAGCGAGAAGATTGGCGAGGGCCCCGTCAGTATCGGATCGATCCTTTCTCAGTTATGGGAGTAATGAATCGTCGAATAACAGATGCAAACAGAACCCTTCTGGCGAAAGTCCTTGGCGACGAGTTCGGAGTGAAAATCCCGGCGCCAACACAATTTGCGGGAATACCTGTTCTTGATAACAGACGGTCGTTCTTTGTTGGTGATGATGAAATGTGGAACCTTTTTGCTCACGCTTTGAAATCGGCCGATACAAATACCTTTTCTAACGAATTCAAAGAAGCATTCGAAAAGGCTGTCGCAGTTAGGATGAACGGAGTGGCGAAAATTACAATAGGGTTATTCTGGATTAGACCCAGAGTCTTTATGCCGCTTGACGGGAACTCCTGTAAGTACATAGCTAAGCACTATGAGATTAGCGTGCCAAAAGATCGTTGCAGTGGCGATGAATATGTAAGAATTCTTGATTCGCTGAAGAATGAACTTACTAAAGAGTCGCCTAGGCCATCGTTCCCAGAAATTTCACATAGAGCATGGACTGGAATCGGTCCTAAACCGCCCAGGCCACCAATACTCAAGAACTCAATAACTGCAAAGAACATTATACTTTACGGGCCCCCTGGAACGGGGAAAACCTACAGCGCTATTCAGTACGCCGTTGCTATTGTTGAGGAAAAGACTATTTCCGAAGTTAAGCCTGAGGACTACGGAGAAGTGTTCGGTCGCTATCTAAAATACAAAGACGATGGACTAATTGCTTTCACAACTTTCCACCAGTCTTTCAGCTACGAGGAGTTCATCGAGGGGATTCGTCCCGTTGTCTCCCCGGAAGAGAAAGCTGATGCCAACAAGGAAATTGAATACGAGATTCACGATGGAATCTTCAAGGCGTTCTGCGATAATGCCGGGAACCCTGTCGGGGAAAAGGCGGACGCACATTTGGGAATCGGGAAGAATCCAACCGTATGGAAGGTTTCTCTTGAAGGTACAGGAGAAAACTCTACAAGAGAAGAGTGTATGGAAAATAACCACATTCGCATCGGATGGGACGAATACGGAGAGAACATATCAGATGCTACGGATTTTGGAGAGCACGGTGGAAGCAATGTTCTTAACGCCTTTTACAACAGGATGCAGATTGGCGATATCGTCCTTTCTTGCTATTCGAGCAAGACGATCGATGCTATCGGTGTTATCACCGGCGAGCCGGAATGGCACGACGAATACCAGCAGTATAAACGGGTACGGAATGTTAACTGGCTAGTAAAAGGGATTAACGAGGATATCGTCGACCTCAATGGCGGGAGAGCCATGACGCTTCCAACTGTGTACAAACTGTCTGTTTCCTTCTCGGATGTATTGCAAATGCTTAGAAAGCTAAAGCCAGCTCTATTCACTGAAGAAGTCAAAGTTCCAAACCGAGTCTTCATAATAGATGAGATTAACCGCGGCAATATTTCTAAGATCTTCGGGGAACTAATAACGCTTATTGAATCGTCGAAGCGTATAGGTGCAAGCGAGCAGCTCCGTGCGAGACTGCCCTACTCCGGGCAGAATTTCGGTGTGCCTGATAATGTCTACATCATTGGAACCATGAACACTGCAGATCGTTCAATAGCGCTGATAGACTCCGCATTGCGCCGCAGGTTTAGCTTTGTGGAAATGCAGCCCGATTCAACGATACTCGAAGGTGTACAAGTTGAAAACGTAGACATTGCCAAAATGCTCGATACGATTAACAAGCGCATCACTGTTTTGCTCGATCGCGAGCATACGATCGGGCATTCCTATCTGCTCCCGCTTAGAAAAAGCTCGACTATTGAGACTCTTGCGGAGATTTTCGAAAACAGCATAGTTCCTCTCTTGCAGGAGTATTTCTACGATGACTATGAGAAGATCCAGCTCGTACTGGGCGACAACAAAAAGACAGATGATAGCACCCGCTTCATCGTGAAAAAGAGCGTTACTGTTGATCTGTTTGGTAGTGCCGAAATAGATTTCCCGGAGTATTACGAGGTGAACAGAGAGGCCTTCAAGATGATTGAAGCCTATAGGCAAATGTGAGATGACTTACACTATAACTGAATACAGCGGGTTTGCCTGTGAAAAGACGGTAAATGGATATAAGGCCTTGCCTAAGAAGACCTTTGAAGCACTGGAGAACTTTATCCTCGCCAGTGCTTCTGAAAAGGAAACAGAGGCGATTGAACTTCTTTCGCTATCGGCTCGAAGGGGCGTTGGCAAGGTTATAACTGCTCGGAATTACGTTGGGCTGATAGCGATGACTGACGGGACGGTAATCGAGATCCTGCCAAAAATCGCTGGCGATGAGATCGGCAAAGATGCAACAAAACGAATCTTTCTTGAGATGCTTAAGACGTTAAGAGACATCACGTTCAAGGATTTCAATGTGTCTCATCTTCACGTGGATCGACTGAATCTCTTCGAGATCTTTATAAAGATGTTCCTGGACGAGGTGACTGCACTTGCGAAACAGGGCCTCAAATCAGCTTACACGCCCGTTGAAGCAAACGAGAAGTTCTACAAAGGGAAGATCTTGACCTCACAGAACATTAAGCAGAATCTGGTCAACAAACAGCGATTCTACGTTCTCTACGATGATTTCAATATGAACAGACCGGAGAACCGTCTGATCAAGTCCACGCTTCGCTTTCTTCTTAAAGCCACACATGACGGTCGTAACCGCCAACATGCGTATCAATTGCTTACTCTCTTTGATCGCGTAGACTATTCCGAAAGCTACTATGAGGACTTTTCGAAGTGTTTGATCGATCGCAGCATGAACCACTACGACAAGGCCCTGTCATGGTGCCGTGTGTTCTTGCTGGGAAATAGCTTCACAGCGTATGTCGGTAACGAAGTTGTGCTTGCGCTTCTCTTTCCTATGGAAAAGGTGTTCGAGAGTTTTGTCGCTGCGAAGCTTCGTAAACATGTAGGTAGAGCCATCAACATCCGGACACAGGACGCGACTTACAGCCTGTTTGATAAGCCGAGGCGGGCCTTTGCTCTTAGACCGGATATTGTACTGGAATTTGGTGAGCGTAAAGTCATTATGGATACCAAATGGAAACTCCTCTCCGATACTGACCGAAACAGCGGAATTTCCCAGTCCGATATGTACCAGATGTACGCATATGGTAAGAAGTACGTGGCCGACAGGATCGTCTTGGTTTATCCCTATTCCGACAAGATTGGCAGGTCCGACATCGGATACAGCTCCGATGACAACGTTAGGGTTGACATTCGTTTCGTTGATCTCAGAAATCCAACTGAGAGCATCTCTGATCTACTGTCTGAGTGTCGGAGGTACTTGAATGAATAGGATAAGTCTATGATTCTATACTACTTCAAGAAGTACTGGTGGGTGGTATCTGCTGCAATCATTGCGCTTGCTTATGTGATCCCTTATCAGGTGGTTATTGGTCTGCTATTTGCGCAGATCGTCGCTGTGAATCTCGTTTCGTTCAGGATCAAGCGTTATTTGAAGCCCGAGCGAAATGTAAAGACTCTTAGAAACCTTCTCGTTCTCGAACTTAAGGACTTTCTAGAGAGCTACGGAGTTTCCTGTGATTTTCCTCCGAGGGGCGA
>NZ_DJGL01000022.1:0-3748 GCF_002432735.1 Mesotoga sp. UBA5847
GCTCAAAGATCCGCTGTACGCCAGAAGTTCCGCTTTACGCTTAAAAGCGGTGAACCCGCTGTACGCTGTGAAATACGATTCTCCGTTGACCGTTCGAGAGGAAAGATCTGTTCTTCGGAGCGAGGATCTGTTTTTTGTTCTTGGTAAAGGTCATATTGGCAGAGCATGGCATACCCTTACCAAGAAACTGTCAGGCCAACGAACTGAGTTGGTTTTGACAAACCGGATTTTGCTATTCTTTACTTGATAGGAACTTCAGCTCTTTGTTCTTGGCCAACCGCCAACCACATATCACCAATAACGGCTCTTAGCGCCAAGCTTCATCTCAAACTCAAAGCGTCTTCTCGGTCCTTCTCCTAGGCCCGTGAACCGTTGACGGCCAAAGTAGCTTGATTCACTGTTCAGTAGAGTGCTTCTCTCCTATTATTCTAGAGGCTTTTAGCCATGCATTGCGTTCCGGTCCAATGGGAGCTTCATTTCTATAGTCGTGCTTCGAAACGAAGTCGTCTATCTCTTTCGCAACCTCGCCATACTTATTTTTCTGAACAGTAATCAGCCATTCTCTCGTCTGTCGCGAGACCTTCTCCACAAGATGCTTAGAGTGGCCAAGACAGAAAACCGCTGACGACTCTTCGTACGACCTACGAACTTCATCTCTGTCAAGAAACTTGCAGAAAGCGGAAAGGTATATCTTTTCACTCTGGGCGGCAACAGAACATAGTACGCAGCTTCCATCCACAGGTTTTCTTCTTTTCTTCAAAATCGATCCCTTGCTGTCCTCCAGCCACAGGAGCTGCTCAACAAGAAGCTCCCGAAAGATAATCGAAACGGCAAGAGAGCCGACATCGGATTTCTCTCTTGCCAGTTCAACTATTCTTTTCAGGTGTTCTCTACATAACCCGTTCTCTCTTAATTGTTCTCGAGCGCTTTCATTATGAAGAAGATCCGAAAAGGCCCCTATCACCCACCCGTCTACCGACTTCTCCATGGAGCGACATACGGGGCAGTTGTCACCTTGCTCAAAAAGAGTGATTACCTCGCTTTCAAGTACGTTGTCAGCCCTCAAGCCATCACCTGACGATTCTTCTTATCTACCGAGTCTCAATAGCCAGGCATCTGAAGGACCCTGGATCTGGCGCTTGATATCACGATCGGAAGAGGAAGTCGTTCCAATAACAATCAGCTCGCGCTTCTCCGTTTCTCTTATCTTTGCTGCGGTGTCGTTCTTTGATCCCCCAAAAGTGGCTTCCCACTCTAGGTAGCCGTCGGTTCCGAGCTTCACGATCCAAACATCACGCATTCCTCTATTCTCATGCATTATGTCTCCGTCGGAAGAATCTGTATAGCCGCAGACAGCGTATCCGCCATCGGCAGTCTGAATAATGTCGAATCCTTCATCATCATCGCTGCCTCCGTAAGTTCTGCTCCATTCAAGCTCACCATCGAACGAGAACTTCAGTACCCATAGATCTCTGCCGCCTTTTTGGTCTCTGATGACTCCACCGGAAGATTCGGTGAAACCGGTAACAACATAGCCGTCGCTTACCTCTTTCACTGAGTTTGCACGTTCATCGTTCTGACCCCCAAGAAGCTTCTGCCAGATGATATTCAGCTGCGGATCCAGCTTAATGATCCACAGATCCTCTCCGGTAGATCTGCTTAATGTCTTAAGATCACCGTCAGAGGATTTCGAGTATCCGCACACGATGTAACCGCCATCTTTGGTCTGCATTCCATAAAGCAGCTCGTCATCCTGAGTGCCACCAAAGGCTTTGATAAGATCGGCAATCAGCGCGCCGGAAGAGCTCATAACCGCGACCCAGCCATCCTTGCCTCCATGATATCCACTTCCTGAAAAATTGGAGTCAGAGGAAGTGGTCATACCCGTCAAGAACAGTTTCTCACCTATAGTGGTGTTCACGGAATGAATTGTATCGTCTCCACTACCGCCAATGTAAGTCTGCCACCTCAACGAACCGTCGTTTTTCATCATTACTACGTAACCGTCTATACCGCCATGATACGGATAGCCGCTTCCAGTGTATTCAATATCATCTGATTCCGTCCAGCCTACAGCCACGTAACCGCCCGTAATTCTAACTGCATCTGAAAGGAATTCCTCGTCGCTTCCTCCATAACAGAGTTGAGGCTCTATGACGTAAGAGCTAGACAGATACTCTAGAGAAGGAACCCAGAAATCGCTCTTTCCGTTGTTTCCAAGTATCAGATTACTCTGGGTTGAACTTGAAGTAACGCCAATCACAATCTCTGTCGAACTCTCTACAACGAGTCCCATTCCCTGTTCCACTCCGGTTCCGCCATAAGTAATCTCGTGAACAAGCCTCGGACTGTAGATCGCCTTGATTATCGTATTGCCTTCGATACTGATCTCGATCTGTGCTGCTTCCATCAATTCATTGTTGACAAGCCAGCCCTCAAAATCGTAGCCCGGAACCAGTGGAGCCTTAACAGAGACAACTTGTCCATTTCTTGCCGAAAAACTATGAGGAAGTTCTCTCTCTCTGTTTCCGACTTCAATCCTCTCAATCAAAGGTGTGCAGCTCACGACCACCGAGTAGCGGCGAAAGATACACCCGGAGAGAGTGAAGACTATGATTAGAGACATAACAAGCACCAAAATCCACTTCTTCTTCATTAGATCACCCCCGAAATTACTTCTTACATTAAGTATTGTATAACGGATGCACAGAATATTATAAAAGCCGTCAAGTGCAACCAATAGCCATTGCAATATTCCCCAATTGTGGTAACATATTTATCGATCAAAGGAAGGTGGTGCTTTCGTGGAAGGAGAAAGTTGTAGCAACTATTACGAGTGCCCCGTTGTTAGAGCTTATGAGGAAGGAAAGATTGACGGGGAATGGATAAGAATGTATTGCGAGAGAAACTGGAGAGAGTGTGTGCGGTTTCAGCTAGATGAGATCTTTAGTTATTCAACCGATTTTGTGCTGCCTGATGGCAGTATTGAAGATAGATTGAGCAGGTAAGTCGGACTACCACATACAAGTTATACTTCGACATGGTGAGTTGAAGGAAATTACCTTTGGCCACACTTGACTTCTCTACATGCTACTTATCATTGTTCATGTGCAGGAGAACAGATCGGCAATCATATGATAGCTCTTATGTTTTCGCAAATTCTGTATGTAACTCCCGATGATCTTGATCTCAGGTTTCCGCCCGAGGAAACTAATCAGTAGATTTTAATCAGCTCTTTAGCGTCACTCACATGCAGGTTCTTCTCTCTAGCACGAATGCTGTTTTGCCAGCTGATATCCTGATCTTAAATCCTCCCTTGCTACATTCATCATACCGATAAGTCGAGGCGTTTATGAGAAATCATATGATGCTTCTTCTCCCAAGAAAGATACGCTGTGTTTGGCTCTTGATGAATCTGATCTTAAATCCTCCCTTGAGAAAGGAGGGCCACTAGTGGCAGAGGGTGTGCACTAATTCGCAAGATCGAGATTGCAAAAAAGAAAAAGACGTAAGAGGCAAGAGGCAAGAGGTAAGAAGTGCAATTAGATCTTGCCTTTCTGACCTCTAACCTCAAACCTCTTACATCGTACGACGACGCCGCATCGTACGCAGCTCAAGACAGTCGAGATTAGATCCAGTACAGAACCACTACGGGATGAGAAAGTGAGTGGATTCCAGCGCAGGCTCATAAGTGTAGGCTCTCGAATGACAGCCCCTCACGTCCTCCTCGTGTATTGTCATAAGAGAG
>NZ_DJGL01000073.1:0-29667 GCF_002432735.1 Mesotoga sp. UBA5847
CTGCCAAGGGGGAAGAAGCATACTGTGATTTCTTTTTAGCTCCTTAACTTATGGGTAATGATAAGCCCTCAAGGGAGGATTCAAGATCAAGATCATCAGGAGCCAAATACGAATTCGCGCAAGAATCAGCATATTTATGGCATTTGACTCCCTGAGTTATGGATAATGATAAGATTTCTAAGAGCTGAGGTGGCCCATTCTTTTAGTGGTAGTCTCGTTTTCTTCAATCAATTTTCCCAGTCACTTTTCCATCTATTGACAGTCAGCAATAACGGTATATAATCTATTTGACTAACCGGTTAGTCAGGAGGTTGAAATTGAAATCCTCAGATGTCAACGAGGCTCGAGAAAGAATAATAAAATCATCGATTGCGTTGTTTTCTCAAAAGGGATTTCACGCCACAACTGCAAGCGAGATAGCAGAAGCTGCGGGCGTAACCAAAGGTCTCATATACTATTACTTCAATAGTAAGGAAGAGATTCTTAGCCACATCGTGGATTCTCTGCTAAAAGACGCGACGACGATAGCGATGGACTTCGTTCAGGCAAGCATTATCCAGATGATAAGAGATGGCGACCTAGATATAGAGCATGACAGGATGAAGTTCATCGATGAAGATTCGGTTGCGCGTTTCGTGAAGAGGTCGCTCTTCTATTACGACAGGATACTCGATTATCTAATTGAGAACAGGCTAATTCTGAGAATATTGATGTACGAATCCTTGAAAGAAAGCAAACACCACGACGACCTCTTCAGATTGCTTGATCTCACAAGAGATACCGAGGACAACCAGATTTTCAAATCGATTTCCGAGGCAGATAGCGACTTCAACTACTCGTCAGAAATGACGCTTTTCAAATTCTTCTTCTCGATAATTCCGCTTGTAACCTTTGCGGCTTACTACGACGACCTCAAAAAGAAGAGTCTGATGAGTGATGAAGAGTTGCGCAATTCGTTTTTACAATCATTTCGAGTTGTTCTCTCTTCTCTGATAAAAGGGACCGAGATTTCGCTGAGGACAGGAAATCTTGGTCAATCGTGATCGGAGCTCGCCAGCGAGAAGTTTTCACGAAGCTTTCTGGTGGGACTTCCTAGTTTTGAGACGATTCTCATCTGGAATGGATAATTAGATAAATGAAAATCGTGGAGGATACTATGACTTGGCATTTCATTGAGACAAAAGCAGTTACCGAACAACTTGAAGTCGATCCAGAAATAGGCCTTAGCTTTTCTGAAGCGGAAGAACGTCTGGGCAAATACGGCGAAAACATTCTCCGCGAGGAGAAAAAGAAGACGAATCTTGAACGCTTTGTAGAGCAGTTCAAGGACGTTATGATAATCATTCTGATTGCCGCCGCGGCGATTTCGTTTCTTGTCTCGATCTTCGAAAAGGAAGGGTTCTTTGAGCCAGTCTTGATTATGCTTATTGTTATCTTGAACGCTGTTATCGGTGTAATACAGGAGAGCAAGGCAGAGAAGGCTCTGGATGCCCTGAAAAAGCTTTCCTCGCCAAACGCCAGGGTAATCCGTGACGGAGAACAGAAGTTGATTCAAGCATCGAAGCTGGTGCCGGGAGATATTATCCTAATTGAGGCCGGTGATTTTGTTCCTGCCGACGCGAGAATCATTGAAAGTGCGAGTTTGAAGGTCGACGAGTCTGCCCTGACCGGTGAATCGGTCCCCTCCGAGAAATCGGCAGATGCAATCGTTAAGGAAGAGGCCTCTATCGGTGATAGACACAACATGGTTTTCTCGGGATGCGGCGTCAGCTATGGAAGAGGGAAGGGCGTCGTCGTTGAGACTGGAATGAAGACAGAAATGGGAAAGATCGCAGGCCTGCTTTCAGGAGAAGAAGACACTCAGACTCCTCTTCAACATAGACTGTCCGTTCTTGGGAAGTATCTCGGTATCGCCGCTCTTATCGCCTGTGCAGTGATTTTTCTTGTCGGGCTTATTGAAGGTATTCCAATAATGGAGATCTTCATGATCTCTGTTTCGCTCGCGGTTTCAGCGATTCCGGAAGGGCTCCCGGCGATTGTGACCGTTGTGCTTGCCATTGGAGTCCAACGAATGGTGAAGAGAAACGCTATTATTCGGAAGCTGCCCGCCGTGGAGACTCTCGGAAGCGCTACGGTGATCTGTTCAGATAAGACGGGAACTCTCACACAGAATAAAATGACCCTGGTCAAGGCCTTTTCGGCTTCTTCGTCAGTTACTGAGGAGATCAGCGATGATAACTCGTCTGAAATAAGGGACCTCTTGCTGTACGCAACGCTTTGTTCTGACGGGAGAGTCGTTATTGAGGATGGAGAAGAGAAGCACATCGGTGACCCGACTGAGACCTCTATAGTGCTGGCAGCCATGAGGAATGGGATCCTAAAAGATGAGATAGAGAAGAAGTATCCGAGACTGGCCGAGATACCGTTCGATTCTGAACGGAAAATGATGACAACTATTAACGACATCGATGGAAAAAACGTGGTAATTGTAAAAGGCGCAATAGATTCAGTTTCCACAAGATGCACATCCGGAGATGTTCAAAAGGGTAGAGAGATCGCGGAGGAAATGGGTAGCAGCGCGCTTCGAGTTCTTGCCGTCGCCTCCAAAGAGATCCAGAAGATTCCTGCGACCCTCGATCCAGCTGAGATTGAGAGTGGTCTTACGTTCCTCGGTCTCGTAGGTATGATTGATCCAGCGCGTCCCGAGGCGAAAGAGTCCGTAAGACTGTGCCGGCAGGCAGGGATCAGGCCGGTGATGATCACCGGCGATCACAAACTCACGGCTGCGGCCATTGCCAGAGAAGTCGGCATCTTGCTTGATGGAGATGAAATTGTATCCGGAATTGAGCTGTCAAAAATGTCTGATGATGAACTGGACAGGAGGGTAAGAAATATCTCGGTCTATGCAAGAGTGTCGCCGTCAGACAAAATCAGGATCGTTCATGCATTGCAAAAGCAGGGTGAAGTCGTTGCAATGACGGGGGACGGGGTGAACGACGCTCCAGCTCTAAAAGCTGCCGATATCGGATGCGCGATGGGAATAACCGGAACAGATGTTGCGAAGAGCGCGGCCGACATGACCCTTACCGACGACAATTTCGCGACGATTGTACACGCCGTTAAGGAAGGCCGCGGCATATACGACAATATCAGAAAAGTGGTCGGTTTCCTTCTGGGAACAAACATTGGAGAGATACTTACAGTCTTCACCGCCATGATGATCTGGAGAGAAGCCCCGCTGATATCTGCACAACTGCTCTGGATAAACCTAGTGACAGACAGCCTGCCAGCGATCGCGCTCGGCATGGAGCCAGTAGAAAAAGATGTCATGAATAGAAAGCCTAAACCTAAGAATGAAGGCATTTTTGCCGGGGGACTGGGACTTCAGGTTCTTCTTCAAGGAGCTATGTTTGCAATTCTCACTTTGATTGGCTTTGCGATTGGCTGGAAGAGCACCGGAGATGTTATCGCGGGAAGAACCATGGCCTTTGTGATTCTTTCTTTGACTCAGATCTTTCACTCGTTTAATATGCGGTCAAGTCACTCGCTGTTCAGAATCGGGATCCTTTCAAACAAAGTGCTATTTCTTGCTGTGTTGACTTCGTTTACGATGGTGGCTGCCGTTGTTTTCATCTCTCCTTTCGCCACAATTTTCGGATTGGCTCAACTGGAGACACCGATGTACGTTCTGGCTCTCCTTCTCTCGCTGGTGCCTATTCCCGTAATTGAGGTTGCGAAGTTGATTGGACTGATTCGCCACAAGCATTGACAGAATGAAAGTAAGGCAGCTGCCTGTATCTGGGTCGGCTTTGCTCTCATGTTTCTTCGCGCGACTCTGAACTACTGTGACAGCGAGTCGCCAGTCGATTCTCTTGTCCATATGGTTGCAATCGCGGGCTGGGACGATTTCATATCGATTGCAGGTCCGCCCGTGCCGAGAGCGTGGCTTATAGGAGACAGCTTGAGTGAAGATCTCCATGACGGAGAGTATCTCTGGATTTCTTACTATGACACGGTCTTTCTCAAGGAAAATAGCTATGCGGTAAGTTTTGTCGCGGCCAGCGGTGAAGGATACGATCGAATGAGCTATCAATCCAGTGAAGGAGCCCTTTCAGAACCGGTGACAAAGTCGTCAATGTACAAGAGCCATGGCTACAGTTCTTTGAATTTTGATTCTTGGGGAAGTTCCCGTTTCATTGCCAGAGAAGACGGTTCTATCAAAACTGTTGGCCTCATACTGCCAATAAAGAAGAATCTATCAAGATCGAGATCTACGAAGCCCGGAATGAGGATGAGAACAGATTCTCTGGACTGGTGCTTTCAGACGAGGTTCTGGTTGAAGAGAGAGGATACCATGTGATTGATCTCAGTCTAGAGTTGCCGCTTGTGCGAGAAGAGGACTTCGTTGTGGTCCCAGGCTTCTTTTATAGCCCAGAGTTCAAGAGGGAACAAGTAGTCTCTGTAGTTAGTGATGAAAGACCTGCAGAGCTTGTGAAGACTTATCGAGCTTCCTCCAGTGATGCCGAAGGATTTGAAGAATGGATCGATTACGGAGAGATATATGAAAACTCGGTCCAGTTTGTTCAGGCAATTATGAGAAGCCTGGACCGAGCTTCCTGATTTCCTTCACAACTTGGGTCGCTCTACAGAATTCAGTAGTATAAGGGAATGCAGGAGATTCGTTTCTATTCTTCGTAAGGTCTGTCATTCCTTCTTTTGTAAACCCCGTTCGCCTTAAGTTGTCTGTTCCAGTATTTATCGAAAATGCCGGCCGGGGAAAGGGCAAGAGCGATCGCTTTGGCAGCCAATGGTATTCTCTCTGGATGAGCGATTTTTCCGAGAAGATCTTTGTCCAGCTTACCGGTCTTGCCATAGATCTCTCCGAGCTCCCGATATCTCTGAAGTACCTCTGAATCTTCAGATAGAAATCTCGCTCCTTCCATCCCTCCCCTGCTGATGCATCCCCCATAGTCTGCTCCAAGTCTTCCAGCAAGCTTCTGCAGGTATCTTTCGACAAATCTCAGATTCAGAGTCTCAGGAAAACCGCACTGAATGGAAAACAAGAACTCTTTTCCCGATAACTTCCCTTTCAAATTGTATAAGGACTCGAACAGCTCCATCACCAAGCCCGGCATGCTGTCGACATACAAGGGGAAGGCGAAGAGGACCTTATCGGCAACGGCGATTTTTTCTGTCACATCGGAGAGGATCGCATGCTCTTCGATCAGGTTCAGAACTTCCAGCTGTAGATTGTTCTGGAGAGAGGCTTTTATTCCCCTCAAGAAGTGATTCGCAATTACGAGTGAGTTGCTCCTGGTTCCTCTAGGCGATCCATTAATGATTAGTAATCGCATATGCGACCTCCTCAGGCGGCTTCTCATCGGAATCGAAGAATACAAGACTGGTTGCCATCTCAATTGCCACCCGTTCATAGATTGCCCGAACTATTTCCAGATCCTCTTTGTCTGTATCGATTTCTTTCTCGATCAGGACACCCAGGAGCGGGTAAGTCTTGTAGCGCTTCTTGTGGTGGATTTCGCCGGCTCTTATGGTGAAATAAGGATGGACGATCGGGATCATCTTGTCGATCGCTTTCTTAAGAATCGATGTGGTGAAGCCAAGAATGAGCGGTGAGGCAAAGATAAGCAGATCGGAATTCACTGCGGCCCGTCTGATTTTGACTGTGTCATCTGGAACGATGCATTCTCCAGGAGTTTCGACCCAGCATCCAAAACATCCCATGCATTGCTTGATCTCCAAATCTCTCAATTTGAAGTATTGAATCTCGTTCTTCATCTTTGAAAGAAATTCGACAAGCTTTTCAAGGTACTCTTCAAAAGTGCCGCTATCCTCAAAAGCTCCGTTCAGAATTGTGATCTTCATTATATTAAGCCCCTTTCAAATATCACAGCCGAACCACTTTCAGCCGATTCATAAAAAGCGTCGAGGAGGCTCTGAAGGAGATATGCCTGTTCAGGAGTGGGTAATTCAGAACTCCCTTCCCTGCAGCGATCGAAAAATGCTCCTAACGATCTCATATAGCAGTTGTCATCTTCTACAAAGGGAAGAGAAATATCTGCCAGCTCGCCGTGAATCTCAGTGAACACTTCGGGCGGAAAGACTGTGGCGCCCGCCCTGTCGCCGAAGATCTGAAGATTCACGTTGGAACGATCCTTCATGTTCAACGCGAAAGCTGTTTTCAGAATCAATGACGCTCCGTTCGTGAATTTCACGAACCCAAATGCCGAATCTTCGACTTTGAATTTACCCGGGTCCCAGCTGCCCATCAATCCGACACCCTTTTTGTTGCCTATCTTGCAGTAGGTGCTGGCCGTCACGCTATCGGGCTGGGGGAAGCCCATCATGAAGAGGGCGAGATCGAGCATGTGCACTCCGATATCCATCAGGGGTCCTCCGCCCTGCAATTCCTTGCTCGAGAAGGAACCCCAGCCGGGTACTCCGCGCCGTCTCAAGAAGTTCCCCTCGCAATGATAGACTTCTCCAAGATCGCCGTTATCAACGAACTTCTTGATCGCGATTGCCTCTCTTCTGTACCGGTAGTTGAAGTTGAAAGAGAGAATCCTTCCGGACTTTCTCGAAGCGACCATCATCCGACGGACCTCTTCCTTGTTCATAGCAGGGGGTTTCTCACAGAAAACATGGCAACCTGTCCTGAGTGCGGTTACTGTGGCCGCCGCATGAAATCTATTCGGCGTACAGACGAGTGCTGCATCCGGCTCGAGAGTCGAAAGCATCTCCTCGTAATCGTGGAAAGCCCGTTCTACGCCGAATTTCATCGCCAGTCTTTCGGCTCTCTCCGGCACAATGTCTGCAATCCCTACAAGATCCAATTCTTCCCTCATTGATGAGAGAATGGGCAAGTGTGTAACCTCTACTATCTGACCTGCACCGACTATCGCAACCCGGAGTCTGTCGTTTCTCATGTATCAGAGTTCCCTACAATGCTTCTTATGAAGCAACAGGATTCTCTATATCTCTCGATCGGGTCGTCTCCAGTAACCCTGCATTCAAAGACCACGTTACCGCCATAATCGATTTCCGAAAGTGCTGAAAAGAAATAACCGAAATCAAGATGGGCCTGGCCCGGTTGATATCGGTTGCTGTCGGCGATATGTACGTGAGCAATAAACTCCTTGTTCTGCACAATGCTTTTACGAAGATCGGCCTCCTCGATATTCATATGGAAGGCGTCGGCAGTCAACCTTACACTAGAGAACCCCCCCTCTTCGATCAACTTTGCGGCTGAGCCAAGCGTGTTCAGCATGTGATCTTCATATCTGTTTAGCGGCTCGAGATAGATAAGTGTAGCCGTGTCTTTGGCCAGTGAATTCAGCCTCTCCAGAGAGTCAAGAAGGACGGCAGTGTCTTCCGAGTCCGATCTTGGAGGAACCATCGGAGGAAGCCTTTTCGAGAACATTCCCCAGGCTGCAGGCACTACTATGCCTTTGCCGCCGACGTCAGCCAGTGCTTGCAGGATCTCTCCGATATCCTTTATTGCTTGAGATCTCCTCTCGCTCGAGAAATCGCCTATCCAGCCGCGGTAACCTCCGCATGCGCTTGCAACGGGAACGCCGGTGGAACGAACGGCCGCCTTCACTTCGGCGAGCTCTTCGATCAAGAGCCTTCCATCTATTTCGAAGCCGTCAAATCCCAGCTTATACACAAAACTTAGTTTCTCCTCCATTCTTGAAGGAAAGAACTCCTTGTCTTGAGTGATCAGCTTCATATATTCCTCCTTTCAAAAGTTCGTCAATAGCCGCAGATTGATGAAGTCTTGCTGATCTAACTATATGTACAACTGGCTGTTCGTTTTCTCTTGGGAGCAAGCCGTATACACATCTTCTCTGAAGTTCGATCATTTCCTTCCCCGGTTCACAAATCGCTCCTCATTGTGCATATAGCCAGCTGTATCTCTTGAAATGCGTTTCCAATCGTGTGTCCCGTTCATAATAGAACAGCCTCGTTTTCTGATCAGATCACCGGGATTTTCCGGCAAGTCCGCCTTCTCTGACTACGATTATACAAANNCAGTCTCTCAGTCTTCAGTGACTCACACCCTCAGCTACTGCTCGCTCTAATCCATCGAGAGAGAGTTTATAGTCAAGACCGCTAGAGGCCAACCACAGAATTTGCGCATGAGACAAGAGGCTGGAACATTACTGCCGATCAACTTCCTGACTTTTGGATGATCATGAACCTTCAAAAAGCCACTCCGAGCTTGACGCTCAGTTCGGGATTTTTGTCGACGTACTTGCAGTAGGCTTCGGCGGACTCTTCAAAGCTGACGACGGGGTTAACGATTTCATCGCCGCGAAGAGAACCGTTGCATATCATCTCCCAGCAGACTCTTTCAACCCTCTTTCTGTTCCACCTCGGATAGTCGGGTCCCGGTTCACTTGCCGCACGGGAGAAGATCAACCGCCCATAGTTGTAATGGGCTTCACGCCCAAAATTGATGCCGCCGAGAAACTCCTTTGCCCAGGCAACGTACGAAATTGTTCCCCCGTGTGCAAGACCTCTGAGGCCCGACTGCAGAGCAGAAGGAGCTCCGCTTGTCTCGATTATGCAGTCTGCACCGGTCTGAAGAGTGAGCCTCTTGATCTCAAGTCCAACATCGCAAGCTTTTGGATCTAGAACAAAATCTGCACCTGAGCTCAGCGCAACCTCCCGCCTGACTTCAATAGGATCGACCGCTATCACCGGGCTTGCCCCGATCTTCTTCGCGAGTTGGACCGCCAGCAGTCCTATGGCTCCAAGTCCAATTACTGCAACATGGTCACCCGGCCTCACATTCCCGTCTCTGATCCCGGACAGAGCAAACTGAGCTGGATCATAGCACACGGCGCTCTTCCAGGAGACGGCCTCGGGAACTCTCAACAGACGGTGATTGCCAACGGCGTTGACAATTTGAGTCTCGCGAATTCCTCCGTAAGAACAGACTATCTCACCAACACTATAGTCCCTCACATCCACACCCTTTACAACGATTCTACCTACCCACATATTGCCGAGATTCCAGGAACCGAACTCAACCCCCTTTCCATGATCCGGAGATCGAGGAACTAAGAGCTTCCAATCGTCATCGTAACGTTCGTTTATAAGCGGGCTATCGCCTCTGAAATCAGCTATCTCCGAACCGTGCTTTGGAGAAGCGAACTCGACTTCGACCATAACCTCGTTCGCCGCTATCTTCCTGTCCCTGTATTCAACAATCGCCGCCTTTCCTGGCGCAGTTGCAACAAGCATTCTTGGCATTTCCCCTTACCCCCTGTTCAAAAACTGTTTTCCCGTTTCGATTATTATCCCATACGATAAACTACATGCTTCGGTTCTTGAAGACAATTCCATGAATTGAAGAATCGTAAGTGTCTTTGGGGAGATAGCGAAAGTATTGAATTTGCTGAGCGTAGCGATCAGCTTATGGTTTTTTCCAGCTGCTTCTTTTGGACTGCAACCTGCCAATCCTAAATCCAGGCTTTACTTAGAACTTCCCATTGTAAGGCCCCGAACGAGGTCGTTTTGCACAAGGAGACCGAAAACGATCATAGGGAGTACGGTGATTATTGCCGCTGCGCTCATTACACCCCATTCAATATTTCTTTCGCTAACGAACATGTTGACCAGAACGGGTAGAGGTCTGGTGTCTCTGCCTGTAAGAACTAGGGCAAACAGAAACTCGTTCCAGGCGATGAGGGCGCATAGTATGGACGTGGCCGAGAGTCCGGGCATGACAAGGGGGAGTACAACTCTCCTCAAAGACTGAAATCGCGTGCACCCATCTATCATGGCAGCTTCTTCAAGAGAATTGGGGATCTCCTGAAAGAAACCGCGCATCATCCAGATCGCGAATGGGACGCTGAAAAATGAAAGCGCCAGTACGATAGGGAGGTAAGTGTTTGATATTCCTAGATATCTTGCGATCATGAAGAAGGGCAGAACCATGACAATCGGCGGCGTCATTCTCGCCAGCAGGACGACGAAAGCGATAGTGTTTGCATGTTTCCAGTCAAACCTTGCCAGAGCATAAGCCGCAGGCACCCCAAGAAAAAGCGCTATGACTGTCGAGAAAAACGTTATCATAACACTGTTGATCAGAGAACGGACAAACTCGGAATTTCCGAAGAACTTCGCGTAATTCTGGAAGGTGATACGTGCTGGAACCCACTTGGGTGGCATCGAGAACTGGTCGGCCTCAAATTTGAAAGAGGAAAGCAGTATCCACGCCAGTGGTACCAGAGTCCAGATTAGCGCCATAGCTATGACCACAAAAACCACTATTCTGGTGAAAGGTTTCTTCCTAAGCATAGTTCTTTCCACCGCCTATTATCTTCATGTAGAGTATTGTGAAGACTACCGCTATGCCGAAAGTAAGCATGTTAATCGCCGAAGAAAAGCCGACGTTATACGCCTGAAAGGCAGTTCTGTAACCGTAGAAGGCGAGAGTTTCCGTAGCAGTTCCGGGACCTCCGCCTGTCATAATAAATACGATGTCGAAGACACGCAGAGATGTGAGGGTCCTTATTACCACTGCGACCAGTATAGAAGGCCTGAGAAGCGGCAGCGTTATGTAATGGAATCTCTGAAGGGAACTTGCTCCATCCACGAATGCCGCTTCATACGGTTCGTAAGGGATTGATTTGAGCCCTGCAAGCAAGACGAGAGTCACAAATGGAATGTACTCCCACGCATCTGCAACAATCAATACAGGCATCGCCGCAGAAGGATTTGATAGAAGGGGTTTTTCGACAAGTCCTCCAAGCCCGAGCTGTCTCAATATATGAATAATTGGTCCGTAGTCACTGTTTAGAACAAAGCGCCAGACATACCCCACAACGACGGGAGCGATCATGAATGGAACGAGCAAGACCGACTGAACAATCTTCCAGCCTTTGAATTCCGTATCCAGGGCAAGAGCTATGCACAGCCCCGCAATCAGCTCTATTAAGACCGCCCCCAGAACAAAGTAGAAGGTCCTTCCCACAGTGTCCAGCGTGAAAGGGTCGGTGAATAGCCTGACGTAATTGCTGAAGCCCGCCGCTCTTATGCCCAGATCCGGCCTGAGCAGATTCCACCGCAGAAAGGACATCACGATAGTATAGGTCAGTGGTATCATGAAGATTATGACTATAAAAACCATTGAAGGAAGAATATACCAATAACCTCTAGATCTACGTCTCGACTTCATTTGATCACCTACCACAGAAAATGCCGGGCCTTTCGACCCGGCTCCGTATCAAATCAATAGTAGCCTCCGTCTCTCATAAGTCTGTCAACTTCCTTGACTGCGTCATTCAAAGCCTGTTCGGCAGTTTTCGTTCCCGCCAAGAATTCCGAGACGGCCGGAGCTATTATGCCGCTCACAATGCTTCCGCCTTCGGGAATCAAAGGTACCATAGGCGTCGGGATGCAGTTTTCCATAGCGGCAGCGAAATCGCCGATCCATGGGAACGACTCTACGAGCTCCGGACTGTTTAGAGCAGAGAACCGTGCGGGTATGTTGCCAGTGGGAGCTGCTTCAACCTCGTTCTGCGTCTCCGTTACATAAAGTAACCACTCCAATGCCGCTTCCTTGTCCGGAGCGGCACTGCTGACCGAGAACCCCCAGGAAATGTAGAGCATCGGAAGCTTCTCTCCCAGTTTCTCTTCCGGTCTCGGGAATCCAACGAAACCGCCTTTGCCGACTACAGACGACCTCGATTCATCTTCGACGTAGAACATTCCAGTCGTCCAGACCTCTGCCATTGCGCTCCGGCCACTTATGAATTCGTTCAGGGCTTCCTGGAAGTCATAGTTCATTGCAGCGGGATTGGCGAACTGGAACATGTACTTCACTTCTTCCAGAGCCTCGATGCCGGCTTCGGAGTTGAAGATCGGGCGCATGTTCAAATCGAGCAATGCTCCGCCTTTTGCCCACAGCCTCTGCATGAAGTGGGTTGCAAGAAAGATGCTTCTTCTTCCCATGAGAGTCACCCCGTAAAGATCAGGCGGCCTGTTGAAAAACTCTGCGACATCTCTGTATTGCTCTAAAGTCTGCGGCGGCTGAAGTTCGTAGCCGTATTTGGCAATGAAATTAGCCTTTTCAGTCGGGTCTTCGAAAAGGTCCTTCCGGTAGATTATTCCTCCGAGTTCGTTCATGTAGGGCACGATGTACGTCTTTCCATTCAGCTTCGCGTTTCTTATTCCCGGAATATCCGACTCGTTGATCTTCTCGTATCCGGGAATATCGCTGATCGGATAGATGTACTTCCCAATCGAAAGAGCCGGGTACCAGAGCATAGAAATGTAAGGTACGTCTATCTCTACCCTTCCGGAAGTGTACCCGAGCATTAGTTGATCAAGGTAATTTGCATAAGGAAACTGCTGAATCTCCACTTCGATTCCGGTCTCTTTTGTAAACCCCTCCATTCTGGTCTTCCAGGCGTCTGTGTGAATTCCAACCTCGCTTGAGAGCTGAAGCGGAACCGCGAAACATGAAACAGTCAAGAGAACAACAAGAAAAAGCAGAAATCTGTTTCTCATAGAATCCCCTCCCTTCGGTCGTTATACAAGATCTTCGCTGTACATCTTCTCTATTGCAGTCAAGGTTATTTCGATCGCATCTTTCACTGAGTCTTCGATTTGGTCTCTCCTCGGATTTTTAACGGAAAGATCAACCTTTGAGCCGGCAGATTGCCTGTATCTGTTTGCATAGCATACACCTATGAATCCAGCCTTCACGCCACGCAGGTAAGAGATCACAAATAGCGCCGAAGCCTCCATTTCGAGTGAAACTACCCTTCTTCTGCTCCAGCTCTGGAAATATTCGGGATCGCGTTTGTAGAAGCAGGAATGGGTCCAGTTGATTCCCGTAATGATCTCTCTTCCAAGAGTTCTTGCCGAAGCCGTCAGGGATGAGTAGACATCTGGAGAAGGCACTGCGGGAAAATTCGCCGGGACGTAGTAGTTCGAGGCTCCATCGTCACGTACGCAACCATACGGCACAACGATGTCCCCCTCATTTACGTACTCTTGCAGTCCGGCTACGCTGCCGATCCTTATCAGCACCCTCGCCCCCACATTGATAAGCTCTTCATATGCAATACTTGCTGAAGGGCCACCCATGCCGGTAGAAGTAACGGAGACCGGTTTGCCGTTGAACTCACCTGTATAGGTGATAAGACCTCTGTTTTCCGCAATCTTTTTTGTGTTGCTAAGTCTACTGACAATCTTCTCAACTCTTCCCTGATCTCCCGGAACGATAACTACTGGCGCTATGTCTCCCGCCTGGCACTCGATGTGATACTGAAGCTTTCCTTCAAGTCCGACTGGCTCTCTGTAATCCTCCATCATTATGTCACCTCAAATCTTCTTTCTGAGAACGTGTATTCTGAACACCGCCGTGTTTATGAAATCCTCCGAGTAGAGCATGGGAACGTTCTTGATATCCCTGTGAACTTCCTTCAGCAGCACTATTGATGAACCCGACCTCATTTGGAGCAGTCCGGCCAACTCTTCGTCGACAAGTCTCGATTCTATTTCGGCAATTGCGTATCTGATTGGATCCTTGAAGTTTTCTTCCAGAAGATCAAATAGAACCAGTTCCTTAGCCTTCCTTCCCTCAAGCGTCTTTAACAGGGCTTCGGTTTTTCCGGGAATCCTCTCGGATGCTATGTAAGTTCTTGCAAATATTGCCGGGATGCCGTCGGCCGCATATACTCTCTCTGTAAGCACAAGGCTCTCGTTTTCAGGCATCTCCAGCTTTTCTGCCAGCCTTTCATCGGCCTTGACTTCGCGAAATTTGTCATAGATGAGCTCGGGATTCTTTCCCGAGCTGGAGATGATTCTCGTCAGACCTCTCAAGTATTCAATCCCCGTATGAACAAGGCCGCTGTCTTTCACAACAAAGGTTCCGAGACCCTGCCTTCTTACGACAAGGCCGTCCTTTTCCAGCGCCGTTATTACTTCTCTTAGAACGGTCTTGCTTGCACCGTAATCCTCGCAGAGCCTCTCTATTGAAGGAAGCTGCGCCCCGTCGCTCATCTTCTGGACTTCTCTCTCTATTTGCGAATATATGATCTCGTAAAGTGATTTTCTTCTTGCCATGAATTAGATTTACCTCCAGTAATTTTAGTCATCATACGTATTATGTATGATGTATTATGAGTATACTAAATCTGCTCTTCATTTCAGTACTGAACTGTTGGCGATATCGACCGATTTCAATTGTCCAGGAGTGATTATTTGGATTGTTCTTATCTTCAGGCATTATTGCAGCCACAATGAAGAGCTTTTGAGTTCGGCCTTCGATTCACAGCAGAATCATTCTCTCAAAGAGCCGTTCTTGTGTCCATTGAAATACAAGACCCACGCACTTTCATCTGAAGGAACATGGGTTGACGAAGATTTGCAGGAAGAAGGTGGGATTGTTTTAGAGTATGGAGAAATCATCTCTAACATTTTTACCACTCGACTACGGTTCAAGAGAGAAGAGTGAAAGTGATTAGTAGTCAAATCCTGCTTGTAGGATCCGCGCCGTCGAGCCGGCTTGCCCTTTGGCATTGACGCTTCAAGGACTATAATTCAATTGAATTAGTTAGTAGTTTTTATTTACCAACTTGAATGATGTCCTTCTGGTGTTTTCTGTAAGCGATCTCCCGGTTGTCAGCAAAGAATCGGCGGAGAAGAGGATGAAGGAAGGAAGCGGGAGGAAGAAGTGGTATCGAAACTTACTGAGATCAGAACGAGCGAAATTCTGAGGATAATTAGAGAAAAGAAGAGTACTTCTCGAGTCCAGATAGCGAAACTGACCGGGCTTAGCAAACCGACTATCTCTTCAATTGTCAACGACCTGGTTGAAGAGGGAGTTGTTAGAGAGAATGGGCTCGGACAGAGCAAATCTTCCGGTGGCAGGAAACCTATAAATATCTCTTTCGCAAAAGACTACAGAAACGTACTCAGTGTTGACATAGGCGGAACTAAGAGTATCTTCGCGTTGATCGATCTCGACGGAAATATCTTAAAACGCGACACTATTGCCACTGACCTTCTTCGCACCGAAAGGGGTCTGGTAGATGAGTTGAATGAGAGGCTCGAGAGTTACATAGAGGGAGTCGGAAAAGAGAAGGTGCTGGGAATCTCTTTAGGCATTCCCGGTACGGTAGACAGGGCTACGCAGAAGATAAAATACATGCCCTCCTTCGACATCGGCGATCTTGATCTCAAGACTCCGGTCGAGAAGAAGTTCGGTATTTCGACGCTGATCGAAAACGATGTTACACTTGCCGCCTTCGGAGAGTCATGGATCGGTTCTGCAAAGGAGTACAATGATGTGATTCTGGTTTCGATTGGAACCGGTATCGGCTCAGGTATTGTCATAAATGATTCGGTTTACAGAGGATGCGTCGGTGGAGCCGGTGAAATCGGCGAATTTGTCACCGACTGGTCTACAGAATCAAAGATGAATACGGGATTTGGAAGACTCGAACAGTGGTTTTCGGGATATGCGCTAGAGTCTTTCTCCAGGAAAAACGGCTGGGAGTTAAGCGTAAAGGACCTATTCGAGAAGATGGACTCCGATGAGAGAATCCTCAAAAGAATTGTGGGAGGCTGCGAACATCTTGCACTTGCATTTGCCAATGCAATTATGCTTCTCGATCCGGCAAGACTTCTGATAGGAGGTGGTATTGGCTTCAATCAGTATGACCGGATTTTTCCGATAATCGACAGCACTCTGAGGAAGGTTCTTCCGGAAGAGCTTTACAGACCTGATCTACTTGTCAGAGCGGCTCTTGAGCCTTACAGTGTTGTCATTGGCGGAGCTTATTTTGCTCAGAAAGAGTTGCTACTTAAAGAGGTTCTAGGGGGAACTTCGGGATTTTGAACGGCAGGAAACTACAAGAGGAGGTACTTATGAGAAAGATTACTGTTCTACTGGCTTTGATCTTCGTTCTAATGGCAGGAATTCTATTTGGGACGGACGTTGCAGTTTTGCTTCCCGGAACCGTTGAATTCTTCAGCGTCCAGAGAGTAGGGTTGGATGCGGCCGCTAAGGAGTTTGGACTGAACCTGATCTATGCGGACGCAGAATGGGATGCAGGCAAGCAACTGTCTCAGGTTGAGAACTTCATTGCAAGAGGTGTAGATCTCGTGCTACTTTGCGCGGCGGATAACATGGCCCTTCGAACGGCGGTAACTCGCTGCAACGAAGCCGGAATTCCATTGATAACATTCACAAACAGCATCGGAACAGATCCTGAAGGCAAGTATCCGGGTGTCATTAGCCACATAGGTCGTTCTGAGATAGGATCAGGCGTTGTCCAGGCAGAATTTGTCGAGAAGCTCTTTGGGAACGCCGACATCGACATAATTCTTATAGAAGGTAATCCCGGTACAACTGCCCAGAGAATGAGAGAAGAGGGTTTTCTCTCCGTTGCTGAAAGAAATCCTTCCTGGAGCATAATTGAGAAGCGCCCTATCGACGGCTGGACAAAGGAAGGAACGCTTGCGTTCATGGAAGCTTTCCTCCAGAGCGGCAGAAATGTCGACGTCATTGCCTGCCAGTGGTGGTCGGGAGCCATTGCGGCATCGATGGCGCTCAAGGAGAGAGGAATCACCGACGTAGTGGTTTTGGGCCTGGAGTATGCTAAAGAGCTCGTTCCTTACATCGAAGCCGGAGACGTTTACGCTTCCACGTACTTCTCGGTTATTGAAGAAGGCTACAAAGCTGTCGAGGCCGCCCATCTATACCTGACCGGCCAGGAAGTGCCGAAATTCGTCGAGATCCAGCAGGTAATGGTCACAAAGGATAACGTGGGCGATTTCGAACCGGAAATGTAAGAGAAATACGACAGGAGGTCGCTGATGTCTGAAGCAGGTAAGATCAATATCCTCTCACAGCTGTTCTTTAACGAGGAGCTGTCCAGGGATAATTCAGGAAGCCTTACAGAGAAACTTTCGAAGGCAAAGAAGGCAGGGCTTGAGAAGCTCATTATCTGGTCGATCCGGCCCGAAAATCTTTCCCCGCTTGTCTCGATTTGCAGAGACGTCGGGGTCTCTCCGCATCTCTGGTATCCTATGCTGGCAGACACGCCAGTAGATTTCGATACGGACGCCTTCAAGATCGTCAGAACGATAGATAGCGGCCGGTCGGAGATACTGGAATCCCAAAAGGCCGGCGGTGAGGAGTTTGAATTTCTTTGCCCCAACAAGGTAAGTCGGGAGGAGGCCTTTCTAAGCCGCTTCGAAGAAATCCTTGGCCTTGCCGACTTCGACGGTGTCTTTCTCGACAGGATCCGTTTTCCTTCGCCGGCCAACGGGATAGGAGAGATGCTTACCTGCTTCTGCGACACCTGCAAAGAGAGATCAAGTGCAACGGGTTCAGCCTTTGAGGAGGCAATTCGCGGTTTTTTAAGAAAGCTCGGTTCGAAGAGGGGAATGGACGAAGTACTGGAAACTCTCAAAGAGTTTTACAGAATTACCGGGGAATTTCTCGAGTTCAGAAAGTCATTGGTGCTCCAGCTGCTAACTTCATATTCAGACAGGGCGAAAAACCTGGGCCTTGAAGTGGGCGTGGATCTTTTCTCCCCTTCTCTTAGAAATATCGTTTCGCAGGATTACGAGAGAATATCCAGGCATGTGGATTGGATGAAGCCGATGATTTACTGCAAAACAATGGGGCCGGCCGGACTTCCGATGGAACTTCTCTCTCTGGCGCAAATTCTCGTGGATCACGCCTTGCGGCTTTCGGAGAGAGAAGCGCTTGAAATCATCGGAGAGCTGACCGGCCTTCTTTTGCCTGAAAGCTTTGAAGAAATAAGAATGAGGGGCATCGATCAGAAGAACTATGAACTCGAGCTGAATAAGATCGATCAGATGAATCTCAATCCGGTAACCAGGATCTTCCCCGGATTTGAGGCGATCAATCTTCCCCCTGTATGTTCGGTCGGTCTGGAGGAAGTCGGGAATTATGTAGAGGCAACTCTTAGAAAAGGCAATGACGGGTTTGTTCTCTCCTGGGATATAAGGCACATAAGCGATAAGATTCTCGAGTATGTGGGTGATTTAGTTGAATAGAGATACTGTGGGTTCTAGACTCATTCTCGAAGTTAAGGAGATATCGAAGAGCTTTCCCGGTGTTCAGGCTCTTGACAGGGTAGACATGGACGTGAGAGAGGGGGAGGTCCACGCTCTTCTGGGAGAGAACGGATCGGGAAAGTCGACGCTCACAAAATGCATTGTCGGAGCTTATCAGAAGGATTCCGGGACTATTCTATACGACGGGAAGGAAACAAGCTTCTCATCTCCAACGGAATCTTTCAGGAAGGGAATAAGTGTTATCTATCAGGAGAGGAGCCTCATTCCCAAATTCACTGTCGAGCAGAACATATTCCTCGGTGACGAGATGCAGGTCTCGGGCCTGCTTTCAGAGAAGAATATGAGAAAGAGATTTCACAGCCTTTGTGAATCGTATGGATTTGATCTCTCACCGGACGAGAAGATATTCAGGCTCGGGGTGGCACAGCAGAAGGTTGTGGAAATCATGAAGGCACTTTCCAGGAATTCGAGGGTGGTGATTATGGACGAGCCGACGGCCTCGCTTTCGAAGGAAGAGTCGGATCATCTCTTCAAGATTATCTCGCAACTTAAAAGCAAGGGAATCTCGATTCTGTATATCACCCATATTCTGGAAGAGGTCTTCAGAATTACAGATAGAATTACAGTCCTAAGAGACGGCAGGAAGGTCTCCACTCTGAATACTGCTGAAACTGACAGAGAAGAAATCGTCAATTTAATGGTCGGTGAAGTCTTTCATGATATCGAAGATATTTCGAGCTCCGCAAACTACGACCTACCACCCGTCATATCTGTGAAGAACGTTCGAAAGTTGCCTAGAGTAAGGGATATCTCATTTGAAGTCTATCCTGGTGAAGTGCTTGGAATTACCGGTCTCACCGGCTCGGGAAAAACGGAGCTGGCCAGGGCGATTTTCGGCGCCGAGAAAGCAGACAGCGGCGAGATAACTGTCGAGGGCAAGAGAGTGAATCTAAGCTCGCCGGTAGATGCCATAAATGCAGGGATAGCGCTGATCCCAGAAGACAGGAAATCCGACGGCCTCATAATGCTTTTCGAGGTCTTCAAGAATATTACTCTCCCTGCGATAGGCGATTTCACTGTGACGCCCGGATTGATCCTGACAAAGAGAGAGTATGTTAAGGCGAATGAATACAGGGAAAGGCTTAATATCCGGCTTGCTTCGATACATCAGCAGACGAAGTTCCTCAGCGGAGGCAACCAGCAGAAAGTCGTAATCGCAAAGTGGCTGCTGACCAGCCCAAAATTGCTGATCATGGACGAGGCGACACAGGGAATCGATGTGAAGGCAAAGAGTGAGATCTACTCGATTGTGAGAGAGCTTGCCGAGAACGGCTTCTCCGTTATCTTCATTTCCTCGGAAGTGCCGGAAGTTCAGAGAGTATCCGACAGAATCCTTGTAATTGCAGATGGAGAGGTCGTGGGAGAGTTCAAACGCGGAGCTCGCCAGGGCGAGATCCTGAAGAAGGCATTGAGCGGAAAACAAGAGCATCTAGATAATCAGGTGGTGAGTTGAATGTCAGGATCCGCTGTTAAGTCGAGGTTGGCAAGCTTTCTGGGAAAGTACAAAATCATCATAGCATTCTTTGTGTTGGCGCTGGTCATCTCGCTTATGACACCCAACTTTCTGTCTTGGAGAAATATCATAAACATATTCAGGCAGAGCTCGATAATCGGTATAATGGCTATCGGTTCCACCTTTGTCATTATCGGCGGCGGGTTCGACATCTCGGTCGGCTCACTACTGGCTCTTTCCGCCGCAATGGCGGTTGGACTGCAATCTTCTATGCACTGGTTCCTCGCCGTGATTGTTGTTCTGCTTGTTGGTGCCGCCTTTGGAGCGGTAAATGGATTCCTTAGCTCGAAAATCCATATCCCGCCGATCATTGCCACTCTGGGAACAATGACGATCATAAGAGGGATCGTTTATATGTATACGGGCGGCTATCCTCTTTATGTCGACTCAGAAGGGTTTGCTTTCATCGGCAACGGCTACATAGGGCCGATTCCCTTTCCAATAATTCTGCTGCTGATTCTGGTAGCTCTCGGTCAGTTCATTCTTGTCAAGACGAAATTCGGTCGATACTCCTGTGCCATTGGCGGCAACAAAGAGGCGGCCAGACTCTCAGGAATCAAAGTCGACTTCTACATGACCCTGACCTTCGTTGCCGGAGGTGTAATGGCTGCAATGTCAGGAATCGTCTACGCCTCAAGGCTGCTTTCAGTTACACCTCTTGCCGGCCAGGGCTATGAGCTGGATGCGATAGCTTCTGCGGTAATAGGCGGTACAAGTGTGTCTGGGGGAGAAGGTTCAGTCGTGAGAACTCTCATCGGGGCGTTGTTGCTGACGATGATAACCAATGCGTTCAACCTGATTGGGATAGATCTTTATGTTCAATACGTATTCAAAGGACTTGTAATTCTGGCAGCGGTTGGATTCGATTCATTCTACAAGGCCCGTGGCTAGAAGAATCAGCAAATAGGGTTGACCCAAAGATGAACGTACAGGCTTTCAGGAGATCGCCTCTTCATTGCATGGTTTATCTGTCTCTACTTGAGGAGGCCATAGGCATCGGCCACATTTTGAATGAAAAGGATTCCCTTACCCGGTTCATCAATTCTTAGCTTCTCTCTTATCTTGTTCACTATTGTCTGTGTCAACTCCTTTTCGGAGACGATCATGACGATCTCCTTTTCGGGTTCGATCTCCATTGCAAACAACGTGCTTCTTTCGTGAACACCGGATCCTCTCGCGTTAATTACCGTTCCACCTTTCGAACCCATCTCGGTAGCAGCATCTATAACTTCTTCTGCCTTTCCCCTATCAACTATTACTGTAATCAAGTGATACATAATCTCTTTTTCACCTCTTCCTTCTTGGAGCGAATTGCATCCCAGCTCTTTTGATCCTTCTACTTCGCGTATGTCTACAGTGAAAGCGATTCCGTGGTTCGGGCGATCTAGCATCATATCTCTGTTAAGAGCTTCAAGCGCGCTCTTGGCAGTCTCATTGTCTGCAACTATCAAGACTATTTCCTTTCGGATTTCGTACAGTGCGAAGAAATTCAATAATCCACTTTTTACAGTGCCCCTTCCCAGCAGAATAGTGCCTCCATTTGTACCGTTTGCCCTTGCAATTCTCAAGACTTCGCTTCCTTTGCCGAAGTTAACGATTACATACACCAGCTTGTAGGGACTGAGATTCTCATTACTAGCCACTTGACTCAACACCTCTTTTTCTTGTCTTCATCTTGTATATCAACCCCAATATCTGTAGAGCGATAATGGGTGTCATTGCGACCATAGATATGAGACCGAAAGCGTCAACGAGCACGTTCGCGCCTTCTATTTTACTCGCGGCGCCCTGGGCGAAAGCGAGTACGAATGTACCTGTCATCGGTCCGGAGGCAACACCTCCCGCATCGAAAGCAATTCCGACAAAGAGCTTAGGCGAAAGAAACGACAGCACTATGGAGATGACATAGCCGGGCAGAAGAAAATGCCAGAGCTGAACCGCCGGCACAGCTATCCTAATCATTGAAAGAGCCACTGCCAGACTAACACCGGCCGAAAGGGCGAAAAGCACTATTCTTCTCTTAACGGCACCGCTGGTCACATCTTCAATTTGATGAGTCAGAACGTGAACCGAAGGCTCTGCAAGGATTGTGACAAGACCCAGAATCAAACCAACTAGAACTAAGATCGACTTGTTTCCCATTGAGGCTATTCCGTATCCGATTTCTCTACCAACATCCATGAAGCCTCCGTTGACACCAACGAGAAAGACCACCATGCCCACAAAAGTGAACAGAAGTCCGACAGTAATTTGTCTGATCATCCTCTTTGAAAGTCTAAATGAGCTGAACTGAAGCAGCAAGAAGGCCAGCAGTATTGGAAGCAGTGAAAGAAGAACATCTCTTGCGATCATTGGCATCAAACCAAAGAAGTGACCGAGAATCGCGGAAGATTCCGATGCTGAATAATCAGGGGCAACTTCCATAATGTTGTTAGTGGAAACTATTCCGACGAGGAGCACAGAGATAATTGCTCCTGCGGAGGCAATTCCCAGGAGTCCAAAACTATCGTTCTCTGAAGATCTACTATCTCTTTTGAGGACTGAGATACCGGCTGCAAGTGCAAGAATGAATGGAACGGTCATTGCGCCTGTTGTAGCTCCGGAAGCGTCGAAAGAGATCGCAAGGGATTCTCTCGAAGAAAAGAGAGAAAGGATGAGTATTACCCCGTACGATACTGTCATAAGCTTGTTGAGGGCGACATTGAAGACGATTCTTATGAGTCCGAGTGAGAGAAATACTGCAATACCAACCGATGCGGTTATAACAACACTCCAGCTAGATAATATGCCTGAAGAAACAAGCTCAACCTGAAGCGCGTGTATATGCAGTGCAGGTTCAGCTATGGATATGAAGAAGCCAAGTACAAGACCTGCAACAGCTACTATCCAGAGCTTGTTCTTCTTCGCTATGAAGGTACCCATGAAATTGCCGATAGGGCTAATCCCTATGCTTACTCCAAAAAGAAACGCTGACAACCCGACAACAATCAAGAAGGAGCCAATTACAAACCTTATTATTAGTAACCAACTCAACGAGACGAACAGGAAATTCAGTGCAAGAACCAGCACGGTAATCGGGAGAACGGCCAGCAGTACTTCCTTAGACTTCTCGAGAAGCAGGTTCAAAGCTCTGCTCACCTCTTCTCAGCGATCCGCACTCTCTTTGAAGATGGATAACCTCTCCAATTTGAAGTTCTTTCTTTATTACCAAGCGGTCATACGTTTTTAGATCTTCCTTCACTTCAAAGATCACTGCTCCTTGACTGGAATCATTAGCTTTATTATACCTGTTTGGTTGAAGTGGGGAAGATGGATAGATCAAGGTCGATTCTCGAAAAGGAAGAAATGAAGATAAGCCGAAGCCTTTGTGGACAAATCCTGGAATTACTGGAGATTGCTTTGTGTACCGAGCAGGAAGCGGATCGAAATGGGTCTTGGAAGTGGGAATCCGGTTATTTCGAGAGCCTTCGATGCTCTGTAAAGAGACAACGCCGACTTCCCGAGAGAGCTTAAGAATATAGTGGACTCAAAGGGTTTCGGCGGTTCCGAAGCAATCCGCGCCGTGCTCTTCGCGAAGGGTGGTCTAGAAGAAAAGAATTTCGTCAGGTATCAAGTGGAGAAGGCTCTTGAGGCTTTCAATTTTGTCAGGAGCGTCGGATCACTTTCGGAAATCACTGAAAACTACGGAGGAAAGCTAGTTTTCAAAGAAGGTGCAAGATGGCCGTCAATATATCATCTCCGACTCCTCGCTTTCACGAAGGAATGGAGAAGTGAGCCAAACAAGAAGCTTCTTATCGGTGCGATCAGAAGACTTGCGGAGATGTCGCCAATAGAATATGCGCTGGTTCGCCACAAAGCGCAGCTGATAGCGCCGGCCTCGGTCTTTATGGACGATTTCAACTCAGATATGGATAAGCTTGATTCAAAGGGGTGGATGATGTGGTTTCACAGGATGGAGCTGCTTGCGAGAACGGGTATTGCAAATGAAGTTCCTTCGATCAAGAGACAGATTGACCAGTTACAATCAATACTCCTGAAATCAGGGCGAAATTTGCGGAGAAGCTCTCTCGTCCTTACTCCACTCACTGGAACTCTTATGTAGGTTTGGCTCTTGAAGAAAACTGGAGATCGTCATCAAGGAGAATCAACGATCTCACGTTTAGAAGTCTACTCATTCTCTATCATGCGAATGTGTGAGCCCGAATCTCCCTGAGTGTCCTTTGGTTCAGTTGAGTTCTATCGTTGTCTTCCGGATCAGTCAAAGCGGGAATACATTGTGGGCATGAAGAAGCCATTATGGGAGATTCCGGCATTGCCTTCGTCATCCAGGGCGATCACTCCACATGGGAACCCCCTTTTGGAACAGATCTCGATAACTCTGTCACAGGCTTTTTGAACCGCTTGGCCGCCTTCGATAAGCTCGACGAGCTTCCTTGTGACTCCGACTCTCAGTATTCCCTCTCCAAGTCCGGTTGCCGAAGCTCCGGCAGATATGGACGCGAAAGTTCCGGCCCCTATGATGGGAGTATCTCCAACCCTTCCCGGAAAGGCGTGGGCAATTCCCCCGGTCGAAGTCCCGGCGACGATGCGACCCTTTGAATCTACTGCCACTGCTCCGACAGTTGAGAAGAGCCTCTGTTCAGCCAGCAGTATAGAGTACTTTTTAACGAATTCTCTGTAATTCTCCGGAAGTTTCTCCATTTCTCTATTATCAGTATTCGCATGCTGCTCATCCGGACTTGTCTCTCTGAACCCCATAAGTCTGGCGAATATCTCGGCTCCCTTCCCGGAGAGCATTATGTGAGGAATTTCCTCCATAACCTTTCTCGCCACGCTGATAGGATGAGCGAAATTCTTGATTCTGATTACCGCTCCTGCCGCCTCGTTACTATCCATAATTGAGGCATCCATTTCGATTTCTCCTATCATGTTGCTGAAGGAGCCGGAAATGCCCGCATCGAAATGCGGATCGTCTTCAAGTGTCACGATAACTGACTCAACGGCATCTAAAGCGGAATCGCTTCCTTGCAGAACGTCGAGTCCTATTTCAAAGGCCTTCCGCACCCCTTTTGTGCGAAGCTCCATCTCTTTCTGCGGAAGGAATCCTTCATCGCATCCGCCGTGCACAATCAGTGCTCTCTTCAACTTATCACCTCCAGTGAAATCTTTGCTGCAATTAGAGCACAGCTCCTATCTCGGAGTATCCAATCGGCTGAGAATACGCTTGCACCAATTCTTTGAGGTGTGCGAGAGTACTAAGAGGTTGGAAACCGCAAGCAGGAGCAGTAACAAAAACAAGAGATCTATAAAACTCGGATAGCCTTCACTATGCGTGTCTAAGTCTAAGATTACCGAATAGGTCCGCGCCGTGATAAATGTGCCAGGCTGATCTGAAGACTCCACGATTTGCGATGCCTGACCGAATCTGGATCTTGAGCTCTTCACACCCCAGCCATCAACCCTCTGCTACGGCATTCTTTTCGCTTCCCGAAGAATTCTACCCTAATCAGAGGGTTTTCGTTCAACGCGGCACATGATCTGTTGACTACTTACTGAGCATATGAGTTATGTTCTTTGCGAATTCGATTGTCTTCTTTTCGATCTCTTTTTTGAGTTCTTCAGGGTTATCAAAATCCGGTTCTTGTGCCAACGTAGGCGAAGTTGTGTGTGTATATGTCGATCATCTGGAAGGAGTAATAGCGGTCCTCTACTGCCGGTACACTCACCAACAGGCTCCGATCTCAGGTCGAGCCATAGTGCAGAATAGATATTGTCGTTGCTGGGACGAACGACCTCCTTGTAGTCGGGATCGCGAAGCTTCCTGCTGTTATAGAACATGTTGAATAGCCCGAGATTGATTACGCCATAAATGCCGATGGGAAGATCGACATCCACGATTTCGAGGCAATGTTCCTGAAGGCTAGAATTCACATCCTTGCAGAAGATCCAGAGAGTACGAGAGATGTTGCTGACGAGATATTGGAAGCAATTCCTGATGATCAAGAAATAAGAGAGTACGTAGCTGCAAAGTTCCTGGAATACTCACGCCTGTTCTTTAAGAAAAATAACCTTGAACTGGCCATACTTTTCACAGAAAACGCGATGAAATTCGACACATCAAAGGAATTGCGCGGGTTCAGAGATCACTTAAAGATAGCCAATGATGCTCTAAAAGAGTTCAAAGCTTATGAATCTGATAGTGCGATAATTAACACTATAAAGGCTCTCGCAGTCATAATTATCCGGAAGAACTATCTAGCAGTCGATGATGCAGAAGAAAAGGAACTTGATGATCTTTTCGATAAGTGGTTGAATAATCTGAGTGACATTCGAGTATCAACGATAAGAGACAGTATCAATCTTACGAGAAGGAACTACCCAAAGATTTATCTAGCTTGCAAGAAGTTCTTTGCGAATCTGGAGGAAGCTTTGTCATAGAGAGGCGTCTTCAGCCAGACAAGCTCTCAATGTTTCTAGCTTTTGCAAGTTCGTAGAGCTCTCACAGGTAATCGAGTATGTTTATAGGATGCTAGTACTCACGGCAAGACTGGAAGAGGACTACACACGAGATAGGGTAAAGTCTGTAGATCAGCGTGAAGAAGCAGTAACACCTGTGAGATAATATATTCCTTGGGGCATCTGAAGATTCCACAGAGATGCCCACAGCAGCACTAACAAGAGAATCAAATGAAGCCTGAACAGAGAAAAAGCAGTGATCTAAAACGAGGTACGTATGCTTGGATATTTCAAACCGGGGAACTCGATTTCGCCCGAAGCCAGAAGACAGTATCAGGTTATCTACTGCACGCTCTGCCATAATCTCAAGAGGCTATACGGAACAAGGGCTTCAATGCTTTTGCAGCACGATCCGATTTTCTTCTCGATTCAGTCAGGTTTTCTGCCTTCGATCGATGAAGAAAAGGTAATAAAAAAGAGCTGTATTATACAACCCAAGAAAGTTGAAGTATTGGCAGGGTATGAGGCTTACTTTGATCCATTGTCTAATCTTTCTGTATTGATGATCCTTATAGCCCTATGGGACAAGGAGTTTGACAATGAGATTACTATAAGAAACAGGATCTTCTTGAAGATCCTTGGCAAGGTCTTCAGACTATCAGAGAGGAAACTTGCGGAGAGGGAGATATCGATTTCCGATCTGAAATCAGAGTGCTTTGCCGCGCTGGAAGTCGAACGAGATTCAAAGCTTAATCCTTTGGACAGGCTAAGCAAATTCATGGAGTTCGGGGGAAGACTGACCGCTGAATTCTTCCCTGCTAATGGAAACTCAGAACGCAGCGAATCTATTTCCATGAATATGCTGAAAATCATGTACCTTGTCGATGCGCTGGAAGACTTTCATTCTGACGTAGCTAAAGGGTCTTTCAACCTCTTACAGGGTCAGAACCGTGAAGACATGGTAGATTTAGTCGAGAGAGGCGTGGAGTCTTCGTTGAAGGCCATATATCTTCAAGGAAAACCTTCACTGGACACTTATTATAGAGAGATTGTATCAAGCGCAATGAATTCTGTGATGAACAGTCTTGAGATAGCGAAAGAGAAATTCGATAAGGAGGGCTGAGAATGGCCAATTATTACGAGGTGCTCGGCGTGAAGCCAGATGCAACTCAGTCTGAAATTCGGAAACGTTATCGTGAACTCGTAAGTCTTTATCATCCCGACAAACATTCCAACAATCCGCTTCGTGAACTCGCAGAACAGAAGATGAAAGAGATAAATGAAGCCTACGAAATCCTCGGGACTCCGGAAAAACGCGAGGAATACGATTCGGGAGTCCATACGGAAAGAAGTTATCATTACAGTGACAGGGCTTCCCAGAATTACGATATTCTGATCGCCAACGCAACCGAATCATACTCTCAAAGACTCTGGGGGAAAACCATCGAATACTGCACGCAAGCGATAGCTATCGACAGCTCGAGATATGAAGCGTTCGGAATAAGAGGAATTGCGCAAAGCAGCCAGAACAACCACTCGAAAGCGATTGAGGACTTAGAAACCGCAATCAGGAATGGTGGACAAGACGATTGGATATTCGCTCAACTGGCCTTTAGCCACGCCGAAATGGGTAATCACGCTGAAGCAATAACATGTATCAAGAAAGCTATGCAAGTGGGTTCCAGAGAGCCAAACTATCTGGCTTTTCTAGCTATCCAGTACGAAAAGCTAGGTAGCCAAACCGAGGCTTCGAATACCTGGAATGAACTGAGGTCTGTAGATCCAAACAACGAAACACTCAAACAAAGAGATCAGGTCTGGAAAGTGGGCGGTGCCTACGTCAACAAGAAAGACGTGGGGACTACTGCCGCTGCTTGTGCCACCTGTATCTTATGTGATCTCCTCTGCAACTGCTGTTGACATTGATATGGATAGAGCCCTGGAGCTTTTGAGAGAGTATGGATACTTGGTTGTCTTCTTTGGTACAATAATAGATCAGTCTGGCATTCCGGTCTTTATCGTGTCGGGCGGGATACTAATAGCCGCAGGCATACTTAAACCGATACCCGTTATACTCTTGTCCATGCTCTCTCTGCTCTCCACCGATATTCTGTTTATTCTGGTGGGTAATTACTTCAGAAATGCAGTCAGCGGCAATTACTCCAGCTCAAAAGGTGTATCTTGGCTAAAGCGTTTTCTGGTTCTGGGAACAGGTCTTTTTCTCTCTTCACCGCGACTCTTCTACCTATTCTCGAAAGTGATTCCCCTAATAGGGAAATATGTGCCCGTGTTCGCCGGATTCAGCGATTCACCGAAAGCGACCGCTATCTCTCTGTTCGCAGTCGGAGACCTGATATGCACAATTCTGTTTCTGGCGGGCGGCTTTTTCTTAGGAGACTTATTCATTAGCTATTCCAGGAGCATAGCCGTCCTAACAGGTCTAGCTTTTCTGATAATATTCCTCGTAATCAGCAGGGCTATGAAGAGAGAAGTCAAGAAGAAGATCTAGTGTAGCCTGAACTCGACCGATCTTAAGAGCACACTCCCCGTCGGCAGGAGCATGCCGCCACCCCGCTCAAGCGGGGACTTAGATCAGAAGCGTCAAGATCAGCCCCCGAAAAGGAACTGGCGCGACGTCCCGATAGAGCAGAGGTCAGATGCCAGACCACGTCAGGATGACAAACTGAGTTGGTTCAAACAGTCCGACACTCTTCCGCTTTGCAATTGCGCTCCTTTTTTGGTCCTTAAGCTCTTCACCAACCACCTACCACGTATCACCAACAACCAGTTTGTAAATTTCAATTCCTCATAGGTAGTCTGGAAGCTAGAAGAATTAAAATAATGATACCTTAGAAGGAGGTAGTTTCAATTCCTCATAGGTAGTCTGGGAGCTCCGGGCTTCTCGATGAATACCGCTCAGCAGTTGTTGGTTCAATTCCTCATAGGTAGTCTGAGAGCAGAAAACCTCCCCACGGTCTCGAGCGCATTGTTGTGTTTCAATTCCTCATAGGTAGTCTGAGAGCAATACACTGCAAACCCTTCGCAAGTATCTTACCACAGTTTCAATTCCTCATAGGTAGTCTGAGAGCAAAGCCAAGTCATACCTGCGCTTGAGCTGATAATGGGTTTCAATTCCTCATAGGTAGTCTGAGAGCTGGCGAATACTTGTGTGAAAGCTGTATGACTAGAGTTTCAATTCCTCATAGGTAGTCTGGGAGCTGAAACCTTCTTCCCCCACTGCTATTATTCGTGCGTGTTTCAATTCCTCATAGGTAGTCTGGGAGCGAAAAAATTAACGAAGGCTTTCACAAAGTACGTAGAAAGTTTCAATTCCTCATAGGTAGTCTGGGAGCTTCTGGTCTGAGAGAGCTATCAAAGAGACAGTTGAATGTTTCAATTCCTCATAGGTAGTCTGGGAGCGATTCTCGGCTTCGAGCATATGAACTACGAACAGAAGATGTTTCAATTCCTCATAGGTAGTCTGGGAGCGGTTTACGTCCTTCGTGCTGGCGATAAGTTGAATATGTTTCAATTCCTCATAGGTA
>NZ_DJGL01000073.1:29770-32290 GCF_002432735.1 Mesotoga sp. UBA5847
AAAACAGAAGAGCTACACTAAACCACTTGTGTCGATCCCCCTGGGTTTTTTGCTTATCAGTGATCGACGGAGAAGTAAATCAGGATTTGGATTTCCAGATTCCTTTTTCGCCTATCACAAATGTATGATCATTACTGAATTTAGTACCAGGTGTCCAACATATTTGTGATGCTGAGATTTCTGCTCCGAATTCTTCTTCTTTAGTTGTTTCAAGTCCAATCAAGGGCTCTATATTGCCACTCGCGGAAAATAGGGACTCCATTTTTAGGAACAAGGCGGTTCCTCGTTCCGACGCTTCGCTTCCACGTTCTCTCTGTCCTAGAACCGGCTCTAGGGTATGGGGTTTAGGGTATGGCAAGAGCTGAAAGAGCGAGAAGAACCGTCCCTCGTACTTTCAAGAGCATAAACCCGTTCGTTCTTGGAAGAGCGGGAAGAGGAGAGAGGAAGAGAGAGAGAGAAAGAGAGGGCGAGAGGACGCGAAAAACGGTACAGACGTCAAGTCTGCTGCGCAGGAAGTGATGCCCGGAGAAACGTCCTGGGAAGTGATGCGCCGAAAAGCATCGGCGGAAGTGATGCCACCTTCGGTGGGACGCAACGCACTGAAGAGCATCAGTGGACGCAAGGCTGGCGAAGATCACGCCAGGACGCAAGGCTGCCTTTGGCAGGAGGCCTTCTCAGGTCAACCGTCAACAGTCCACCGATAAGATCAATCGAGAAAGAGCATTGTCGAGAGTTTCGCCTCGAGAGTGCGAGAATTCATAGTTGACCGTCAACAGTCCACCGTCCACCAAAAAGAGCGTTTCAAGAGACTTAGAGAGGTTATTCCTGACATCCCGCTTGTTTTGTAACTAGGTTTCTTCGAAGGCAACATAGCATCTTCGTTACAGTATCTTGTGGGCTTGCATTTCGTGCATTTATTAGGGATAAGTGTATACCTATTGAGAGGAGAGAATGCATGGCTCATCGTATTCATGTAAGAAATAAGGATACAGGGGTTACCTACGTTTATGAGGGAATATCTTACTGGGATAAAGAGAAGAAGCAGCCACGGAATAAGAGAGTGTGTATAGGAAAGATCGATCCTGAAACAGGTGAGTTCATTCCCTCAAAGAGACTTAATCCTGAACAGGCTGCTGTAAGAGATCCCGCTGTTCCTGCTACTGCAAAGATTGTTGGTCCTGCAATGGTGCTTGATGCAGTGAGCAAAGAACTCGGGCTGGAGAAGGTATTGAAGGGTTGTTTTTCAAAGTTGTATCGGCAGGTTTTGTGCATGGCATACTACCTTGCTGTGCGTGGAGGTCCGCTGAGTCACTGTGAAGCTTGGAGTAAGAGTCATAGCAATCCATATGATGCCATACTCACAAGCCAGAGAATAAGTGAGATACTGAGGTCTTTAGGCGATGATGAAAGAGAGACCTTTTTTGCCAGGTGGACAAAGAAGGTGGTTGAGAACGACTATTTGTGTTATGACATTACATCAGTTTCTTCGTATGGAGAGCTTAACGAGTATGTGAAATATGGATACAATAGAGATAGGGAAAAGCTGAAACAGATCAACCTTGCACTTCTTGTTGGTCAACAGAGTCAGTTGCCCGCATATTATCATCGCTTACCTGGAAACATCAATGATGTAAGTACCTTGCATCACTTTCTGAAGACATTCAGTTACCTTGAACTACCCAAGCTACATCTTGTCTTGGACAAAGGGTTCTACAGTCAGCAAAACATAGACGAACTACTTGCTGCAAGAGACAAGTTCACTCTGGCCGTTTCCAACAGTCTCAAGTGGGTTAAGGGCATCATCTATGAGACCCGAGATAGTATCCAGACCCCAGAAAATTACCGCAAGGTCGATGGAGAGATCCTGTATGTACACTCAAGACTTTTCCTTTGGGGCAAGGATAGGCGACGCTGTTATGTTCATCTCTACTACAATGCACATGCAGCAGCCACTGCAATGGATACATTCACTGAAGAATTACTCTCTTACAAGGAAGAACTGGCAAGTGGGCAGACTGTAAGTGGTCATGAAGAGGCATACGATGCCTTCTTCACCATTAAGGAAACACCCGTCAGAGGGAGGAAGGTGTTGTTCAATAATGAAGCGATTATGAAATACCGCGATCGTTACGCAGGTTTCCTCGCAATCTTGACTAACGGCATTAAAGATCCTGTAGAAGCACTAAGGGTATACCGAAATAAGGATACGATCGAGAAGTCTTTTGATGACTTGAAGAATCAGCTGGACATGAAACGCCTGCGCATTCACAGTGCTGCTTCTATGGATGGCAGACTCTTTGTTCAGTTCATTGCCTTGATCCTTATGAGTGCTTTGAGAAAGAAAATGCGTGATACAAAACTCATAGAGAAATACACCGTCCGAGAACTCCTTCTCGAGATGGAAACATTAACTCAGGTACGATATTCAGGCAAGTACGGTCATATCCTTACCGAGATTACCAAGCCACAACGCGAAATACTCCAGAGTCTGAAGATTCAACCAAAGACATAGGTATAATT
>NZ_DJGL01000025.1:0-9963 GCF_002432735.1 Mesotoga sp. UBA5847
GAATCTACGATATGTCCGGGAACGTATGGGAGTGGTGCTCTGACTGGTATGGAGGATACTGCAGCTCGCAATAGTGGTTCCTATCGGGTGAATCGTGGCGGTGGCTGTTACAACAATGCGGCGGTCGTACGGGTAGCGTATCGCGGCCACAGCTCGCCCACTTACGCGGGCAGCTACCTCGGGTTCCGTATTTGCAGGACGGTGTTCTGATTTACACTCTGGCCTTTTTACATTTTTACCCTTTGCTGCGGCTGCGAGCGTCGGGCACGGAGTAGCCCGCAAGCGCGACAAGACGCAGGAGATATTGGAGACTCTATGGATAATTAAGGTTTAATTCGATACTCCTTGAAGGTGTTTTTCGACTTAGCGTTCTTCATGATCGTCGTCACGACCGTAGCTTATGAATACTATTAATTGTCTTTCTGGCAACGTGAGCCCTCCCGGTTCTTTCTCCTGAATGGATATTATTATTATTCTCTTTAGCTCTTGTGGCAGTCTACCACGATTTTCTTATTCAGTTCCGCTATTGCCTGGCCAGCACTGGCAAAAAGCGAGTCTATCTCCTTGATATTCGGTTCCAACTCATCCCATGATTTTATGCTGTTGTTTATCATTAAGATGTTCATGACCTCCTTGTTCGATTTTCCATCTTCTTTGAACCACTTTTGGCCATAAACGAATCCGTTAAGTTCTCTATATGCCATCCATCTTCTGTGTTCCATAATGTGCATTGTCCTCTTTTGATCTTCTGTGACTGTATTCTGATTGAATGTTGGGCAATCAGTTGCAGTATCGGTTATCTTCGCGCCCAGAAACCTCAGTTTGATCGGCAAGTGTCTTGCAGCGTAACGGTTGGAGTCTTTTTCGGAATCTTCCAGTTCGTTCCAGACCTTGTCGAGTGTCTTATCTTTTCCCTTGTTGTACTCCCAGTGAAAGTACATGGCTATCTTTTCTATTTCTTCGTTAGTTGAGAACAGGTTATCCGTGTTGAGCACTTCTCCTGGATTTGAGATGTTTATATTCACGGTCTCCAGCTTTTCTCTGGTTTCTGGAACTATGTCTAAAAACCTCGAAAGTATAGGTATTACGGCTACTATTGCTGGTACTGTTGAAACTTTTCTGCCATGGCCCTCTACATCGCTGTCTGCTTTTACCTCAAAAATCTGCCTGAGCTTTCTGGCAACGAACGAACTCTCTCCCTCGTTTTCTGTCGTTACGAAGCACGAGGAAACTGTTGAGAAGATTTCCCAGTCGATTTCACTCCTGATAAGGTCAAGAAACTCCACTTCTACTATTTCCGCGACGTTCCCCAGTAACGGGTAGTTCTCGTAGATCGACCTCATCCTTCTCTTCACATCTCTATCAGATACAACGATTCTCGGTTTTACGTGATTCGCAAAATGGTATAACAGAGCCGCTTCCGTCATGATCTTCGCGCCCTGATCGCTCAGACCGACTACAAGGATTGTGGCGGGTACGGAATCACCTTCACGTATTCTTCTGTACCTGTCGGGAGAGAACTTGTCTATAAGATGCCGGGCGAGCATTCTCTTCGTGTTGAAAAATGATATGGACACATTTCTCTTTGCGTCGTTACCCTTGCAGTGCTTCATGAAATTCATCGTATGCTCATCGTCTATGTGAACGAAGACCTGCAGTTCACAATTTATGTTTTCAGTTTTTCTCGCTTCCAGTGCTACTCTTTTCTTCTCACATCCGTCAAGATAGGCCTCTATCTTCTCGACAGTTTCAATATTATTCGCATCATCACTGGTCATGACAAAGACACTTTTCGCCGACTCCAGGTGTATTTTCTGACAAAGTCTCGTCTTGTCTGAGAGACTCTCTGCTTCGTCAGCGAATATTACTGTTAGCCTCCTTGCAGGTTTTAAGGCTGGAAAGTCGCTCATTTCATGCGTGCTAGTGATGAGGACGATTCTGCTGCTGTTTCCGAGGAGGTTTTCAAGCAGATAATTTGTTTCAGCGTTCAGTCCCCAGATGACTATATGATTCTTAATCCCAAGTAACTTAAGGTCTCTGGTTGTCTTCCAGACCAGAGAGATAATCAACTTCAAGACAATTGCAACCGCTATTATCGGAGCGAAGAATCTCGCAATCTCAAGAATCCAGGGGATTGGATACACTGGAAAATTCGTGTTCAATGAGAACAACTGAATCGATTTGTACAATGCCGAAGAGACAGGGAGCGAAGGTTCGTACAATGCCCAGCCGATAGTTCCGATGATGTAGCATATAACAAAGAGAATTCCGATTAACTTCCAGTTACCCCACTTTACGAGACTCTCCATATGGATACCTCCTGTCTCTCGGTTTTCTTATACTCAGTATTCATGATGAAAAGAAGCTTCTCAATACATTGAGTTCGCGATGTTTCGCACCGCTCTGTAAAAGTGATCTTGTTATTGATTGTGCTTCCATTTCGAATTCTCTTTTCTGATCGTCGTTTTGGGTAATCCTCGCCATGTCTAGAAGTGCAAAGGCGAGACCTACACACCTGTCGACAACTCCAGGTTCTTTATCAACAAGAGTTCTTCTTATTTCCAGAACCCTTTTGTAATAACCTAAAGCCTTCTCAAGCTCACCGAGGTTCTCGTACAGACTTCCGACGTTGTTAAGGCTCACTCCCAAATCTCTCTGCCATTCAGTCCTATCGGGGTCTTTCTTAACTAGATTTTCTCGTATCTCAACGCATCTAGCGAAATACTCCAGAGCCTTGTCGTTTTCGCTTAGGTTTCTGCATATATTTCCTGCGTTACTGAGACCTACCGAGAGGTCATTCTGCCAGTCGATTCTGTCAGGGTCTTTCCGGATGAGTTCTTCCATTATTTCAATGAATCTAGTGTAGCGATCCAATCGCGCTCTCTCCCTCGCCAAGAAATTCGTACATCATTCCAGTGTTGTTCAAACTCACACCCAGATCTCTCCACCAGTCCATCCTGGATGGATCTTTCTTAGCCAGGGCGTCCAAAATTTCATTAGACCTAACATAGTATCCTAGAGCCCTCTCAGTTTCGCCGAAGTCTTCGTAGATCCTTCCGATGTTGTTCAAACTCACACCTAAATCTCTTTGCCAATCCAGTCTCCCGGGGTCATTTCTGACGAGTTGTTGCATTATCTCCGTGAATCTTGTGTAGTACCCTAGAGACTAGTGTGAAAATGGAGTCTGACCCTATTTAACACAAGAGAGATTACTCTCTCCAAAGGATGGCAAAGTGATATAATTTCATTGCATGGGGGTGTCCCCGTGGGCGGAGCAGGCAAAGGGCTCCGCTTAACCTTTCTTTTCTATCCTTAGGAATATCCTCACAGAATTATCTTCGATTTCTCGTTTAGTGTGAAAATGGAGTCTGACCCTATTTAACACAAATTTGTGTTTTAGAGTTTGTCTGTGCCAAAACTGCAAAAATTGGAACATCGCGTTCCCGCAAGTCCTGAAGCAAGACCCCTGTGAAAAGGATTCCATTGAAAATAGAAGCTAACATTAGAATGATAGCAGATTTGGTTTTTAGATCACAGAAAGGGATCTATAGAAACTTCTCTTATCTATATGCATCTCCGCGCTTGATTATCTGAACCACAAGAATTACAAACTCATCTCCTCGCACCTGGAAAATGACTCTGTAATCACCGACCCTCAATCGAAGTAGTCCGTAGTATTTACCCGAAAGACTTTTAACGTCCGGTTTCTCCATCGCCTTTCCGTCGTAGTAATCTACAAGCTGTTGGAAGCTTTTGTCTATTCTATTCTTGACCGCGGTATTGAGCTCTTCATGTTGCCGTTTGCCCACTCTCGTGAAGCTAATCCGGTAACTCATAGCTATCGACGATTTCCAGATCCTCTTCCGTCATCTGATCCAGTATCCTTGTGAGTTCCTCATTCTCTTCGGGGTCGCATGGTTCGGCGTTAGCCATTATCTTGAAGTACAGAGAGTTGTAGCCTTCGGTCTTTATGAGATTCCATAGAGCCGTCTCAATGATTTCACTGGCGCTTTTGCCCTGTACACGACCTAGCTCCTTCAGAACCTTCCATGAAGAAGGCGTCATCATGATATTGTGTCTCTTTTTCGTTTCCTGAATATCCTTCATGCGATCACCGCCTTATACACACTATGTGTAAATTATACACCCATCTTTCGTGTCAATCCATACAGGCATGGAGATAGTCAAGAGATACTGATACTTGGCTTTCTACGACCCTTTATAATTGACCGTATAGACCCGACAGACAGAATTGGACTATATACTGAAGATCCGGCATTACAAAAGAATTCCCGGTTACTCTGTAATCCCCGAGAGACTCCGAACTGCCATTATCGGATATGTTTAGGAAAGAAAATTAGCCAGAAAAGAGGAACACAATAATTAGAACCAATATGATCAGCCCAGCTATAAAATACCTCATAGGCTTTATAGCATAAGTAGGTAAGAACCAGAGTATCAAGAAAGGAAGTATAAAAATTATTCCCATAGTTTTACTTCCCCTCTGTAGAAATGTATTCTTCTGAGATATCTATGCTCTTTTCGTGTTTTCATATAATACCCCTTTTATAGCCCCCTCTTTATACAGGACGATTCCAATGCGCTTGGGTGCTGTGTTATTAGGCAAGAAGGGGATTTGCTTATCGAAAGCTATATGCACCACAAAGCTAGCGGAAATAATCTCGTGACTTTCCTTATGCCGCTAAAAAGCTGCGGGTTTCTCGAAGAAAGAATGATAGTCTTTCTGAAGTAACTTGTCGTCAGATAGGTATTTCCGTGATCCCTTTGTCCGATAAATGCTTGACCCATACGTGGGATTTAGCAAACACCGCAACTGCGATTTCCACTTGAGGACCGTTGGCAATAAAATCCTTTATGGCCTTTAACTCCTTTTCAGGTATTCCATTGCGCGTGCGCGGTTGCCAGAAGTGTACTAGATAAGCTGCCTTATCCTGAATGCTTTTGCTGTAACCGCTGTTTATAAGTTTATCGTGATCTGGCTTCAGGTGGGTAGCAACTTCGTAATTGAGGCCAAGTTCAACAACAAAGGCCGGCATTAAAAAGCCCCTAGCGAAGACCTCTATTTCTTTGAATGGTCGAACCCGTTGAGGTAACAGTCCAGACTTCTTACTTGCTGCTACGGGATCCATAAGGTCTTCCCTATTCAAAATGGCGAGATCAACTTTCCCTCTACCACGCTTTCCTTTTCTCCGTAGAGGCTCTGGCCACTCTTTGTGAACGAGCGAAGCCTTATACGGGCTGTTTCCTATAGGGTACAAACCCTGCAAAGCTCTGTGGGAAGTTAACATAGTATATAGCTCACAGTGAAGGGAGTGCTCACAGCGATGGATGTAAGGCTCTCTTATGAAGTTATCCACGAGACTGTCTATTGAAGTTTCGAGTATCTTCTTTACGCTATCGAAAGAATACACAAAAAACCATCCCCTCTTCAGTTTAATAACCGGTTCAAAGCTTATGCTGAAATCATAGCCCATCTACCCTGAAAACCTAGCCGTAACAGACACACCTTTCAGAGCGAGTGTATCCACTAAGCAATTTAACTTAAGAGTATTATGTTAAATTCATCTGTTCTCTTCTAGCCCAATCCCAGTAAAGGCTTCATTCGAAACTCTACCTCTTCTGTTTGCTCTCTTTGATTTAGCATTTTACACAGTATGTGATATTATCTACTTATGTTAAATTACTGAATTTAGACACGGAGGCCTAAAATGCCATCGGTTTACCTGGAGAAAGTGATGCCCGAGAACAATATGAAGAGGTTCTATTTCATAAGCGATGAACGCCAGAGTACCTTTACCGGGTATCCGGTTACCATCATTTTCGCGCGGCTCTCCGAGCGCGCCACATTCGTGACTAAAATATTCCCGAACCAGGCTATGGCAACCAGATATGTACATAATAAGCTCAGGATAAGACATAGACACCATTATTCAGTGGTTAAACCGAGGTATTTGAGGGATAAGATAGACTCCAAGCCGGTCCAGCTCGGTCTATTTCCCTATTAAACGCCCCATTCTGCGCTTCTGATGGTGCTAATACATATATGAAGGTGCGACAAAAGAAAATGCGTTAGAGAGCGTTTTACGAGGTGTAGTTATGAAGGAAGTGCAGCCAATTAGGGATACGAAGAAAATCGATGCGATGAAGTCAATTATGAAGGGTGAATCCAATTACCGGGACCTTCTTTTGTTCGTTTTGGGAATAAATACAGGCCTTCGTATATCTGACATACTCGCTTTGAAGTGGTGCAGTTTTATAAACGGTGGTGGAAGACTACTGAAGTCAGGGGACCAGTTGAATGTTGTGGAGATTAAGACCAAGAAGATAAAAAACTTTATGATAAACAAATCAGTCGCGGAAGCGTTGAAGCTCTACTACGATTCCCACGAAAGTGTATCTCCCGAAGATCCGGTATTTTCCTCCTGCAAAACAGCCGACGGCACCCTACAACCTATAACAAGAATAGCCGCGTGGCAGATGCTAAACAGATACGCCAATATGGTGGGACTGAATGACGGAATAGGGACGCATACTCTCCGCAAGACTTTTGGCTATCACCTGTACAAGAAAGGCGTAGCGCTGGAATATATACAGAAAATGCTAAACCATTCTTCTCCTGCAATAACCCTTAGATATATTGGGATAACCCAGGATCAGCTGAACGATATCTATGTTGAGTTGAATTTATAACAGCTGGCTACTCCGTGCCCGGCGCTAGAAAACGCAGTAAAGGGTAAAAATGTAAAAAGGTTAAAACATAATCAGGGCAAAGCCCTTGCAATACGGAGGCCCAGACCGCTGCTCGTGGCAGAGGGCGAGACGTTGTCGCGGTAAGCTACCCATACGAAAGACACTCTGCAGTACCAACTGCCACCGCGAAACACCCGACAGGAACCAATGCTGTTGTATGGATTCGTCTGTGCAGAACTGGAGTAGTTTCCAACCAGTCGCTGCACCATTCCCATAGGTTTCCGGACATATCGTACAGGCCCAGCTCGTTAGGCGCCTTCTTCCCGACTTCCTGGGTCTTACTCCCCGAGTTCGAATCGTACCAGGCAACGTCACCGACGGTACTGCTTCCAGCATACTCGTAACCCCTGCTCTTGTTCCCTCCCATCGCCGCATATTCCCATTCGGCTTCAGTCGGCAGCTGTATCCGAGTGCCTTCGTTATGTCAGTCGTTATTCTTCCGTCTTTGTCCAGCTCCCTCCATCCTTTCTATACTCGTACTTTGTAATCGTCCCATCCGGATCGCTCCCACTCTAAGTGAATGTGCTACTGCTCTGAGAAACCTCTCCGGTCGGCCCACTTACCTTAGTTACTGTGGGAAGTCTACTTTGATGAGGAGGACATCCTGTCAATAGAAAAATGCCAGTTGTTAGCAACAAGAGCAAACAAAATCCGAAGAATCTGCTTTTCATACTTTTACCCCTATAGCGAGGCTTCGCACTTTAAGTAAGCACGTGAAGACTCAGGCAATATACAGAAAGAAGTGCAATGCACTCATACAATTAATATAGCAGTTGTTACATTCTATACAAAGTCAAACTCTGTTCCGTGAATTCCTGTCACTGAAGGTTGTTGGCGATTGTGGTTGATTTCCGAAGTGGTATTCTCTTATCAATCATCGAGCCTGGCGCGCATAAAAGCTTCTCCTGGTCCGGCCATAAGTACTTGGGTGATTTCGGATAAAGTAAACGGCTAATCTGTTAGGTTTCGGAATTAATACCCAATAATGATAAACTTCAGCTACAGAGAAGAAATAGCGAGAATATGCAGGGTAGGTGTAGTATGGGCGCTAATATCCCAGAAGCTGGAAGACTTGCCAGAGTTAGGGACAGAATCTGGCTTATCAGTGATGTTTCGTTTTCTGACGATGTAGTATCTAACCCCGCAACGCTGGTGACATTAGAGAGCTTAGAAGATTCGGATCAGGGAAGCAAGACATCCGTCGTATTTGAAAGAGAAGTTGACTTCCAGGTTCTGCCCGAAAACATACTCCCCGACATTGGCAATTCACTCGACACTCCCGCAGTATTCGACAGCTTCGTCAATGCCCTGAGATGGACAAACAAGAGCATACTCGGCGGGGGTGTTATTCGGGCTCCGTTTTACGGTGCCATACAGCAGCAGACATTTCAGCTAGAGCCAGTGATCAAGGCTCTGTCTATGCCAAGGATAAGCCTTCTCATAGCAGACGATGTTGGCCTGGGTAAGACAATTGAAGCAGGTATGATAATCCAGGAACTCATTCTGAGAGGCAAGGCTCGCCGGATACTTCTTGTTTGCCCGGCATCTTTACAGCTCCAGTGGCAGTGGGAAATGGAAAATAAATTCGGACTTGACTTCAAAATAGTAGATAGCAACCAGATAACGAAATTCAAGAGGGAGTACGGGATAAACGTCAACCCCTGGTTAGCCTACCCCAGGATAATCGCCTCAATGGACTTTATCAAGATGGAGGGCAGGAAGACAGAATTTCTCCGCTCTTGCGAGCTTAATTCGGGTAAGTATATCCGCTCCTGGGATCTCCTGGTAGTAGATGAAGCCCACAACGCTATGCCCCAACCAACGAAGAAGTACTATCGAGATTCAGACAGGACGAAGATGCTCAATGAGATAGGAAGACACTTCGAGCATAAGATCTTCCTTACCGCTACACCCCACAATGGACGAAAGGAATCCTTTGTCGCCTTTTTAGATATGCTGGATCCTCTAAGCTTCAACAGAGGGGAAGATCCAGCGCTCAATAAAGCCAGCTTCAAAAGAAGGTTAGATCGAATAATGGTACGAAGATTGAAGAGGGGCCCAACAGGCGTTAAAGACTCTCTCGGTCGTGCAATGTTTGCAGGCAGAGAGATCGTTCCCTTAGACATAGATCCTTCAGAGGACGAGAAGAAGTCGTTGAGCTTACTCAATCAATACATTCACCAAAGGGTTAGTGGTGGAGGAAACGGCGAGAAAAACAGGCCTCTCGAGTTCGCTATGACGATCCTGAAGAAGAGGCTTCTCTCTTCACCAAGAGCCTTCTACAATTCAATTGTAGTTCACACGGAACACTTGAACGATGCGAAAGACTCTCCGAAGTACCTCCAGCTGATTATGGATAGGCTTGACGAAGACTGGGATAACGACGTCGTCAGAGAGCAGACCGAACAGGAGTTAATAAGCGCTACGGCAACCGATAACGGTAAGAACTACCTGAGTGAACTTATAGGCGTCGCCTCCCGCCTCAGAAACAAGCCAGACAGTAAAGTGAAAGAGCTTATCAGATGGATAGACAACAACCTCAAGGAGAACGGCCGTTGGAATCGCGAAAGAGTCGTCATATTCTCCGAATTCAAAGACACAATGGAGTACATCACAGACCAGCTGATCGATCACGGTGTTGAAGAGGGGAGAATCCTCCAGCTCTATGGCGGTATGGAAATGGAAAAAAGAGAGGCCATAAAGGCGATGTTCGAAACCGATCCAGACGAATCACCCGCGAGAATACTCGTCGCAACCGATGCCGCCTCTGAAGGAATAAACCTTCAGCAACACTGCAGATATATGTTCCATATGGAGATCCCCTGGAATCCAATAAGACTCGAACAGAGAAACGGCCGAATAGACAGACACGGTCAGTCTCGCAACGTCACCATATATCACCCCGTATACAAAAACGATTCAGATAGCCAGTTCCTGAAAACTATAGTGAGAAAGGCGGAACAGATCCGCGAAGATTTGACCACGATGAACCCTGTGATCGCGGATAAGATTCAGAAGCAGATGCTCGGGATTGAGAAGATGGACGAAAAACTACTGGACGCGATGAGAGATGATTTGACAAGAGACCTGTTGAACGTCAGGAGTGAGGCCGCGAACCTCGGCCAGAAGATAGCCGAATCGAGAGAGAAACTCAATCTTACCCCGGACACAGTGAGAGAGCTGCTAGATAGC
>NZ_DJGL01000025.1:10036-20229 GCF_002432735.1 Mesotoga sp. UBA5847
TACAAGATAGAGAGACTGCCTGAGGGCTGGAAAGAGCTTCAAAAATATATTCTCCAGGACGGTAGAACAAGACTCTTATCCTTCGTACCGCCAACTGGAGCCAAGGCCCAGCACCTTCATCCCAACCATCCACTTGTGAAGAAGGCCATAACGTACTTCCGAGCAAACATATGGTCAAGGGGGATTGAAGGCACAAACCAAAAACTGAACAAGGTAACCTGCAAGGTAGTTCCTTCAGGGAAGATGGATGTTCCTCACGTGCTTCTGTATGTTAGGGCTCTTGCGATAAACAAGCTCTCACAACCACTTGTTGAAGAAGTGGATGTCATTGGCGGAAGGTTCGAGCAGGGGGAGTTCCTCCCGGTTTCGGATACTTCAAGCCTCCATCATCTCGATTCTCTTGCAGTATTTAACCAGAGGGCTTCCTCGCTCGTCCCCGCCCTGAAAAAGGTAATGAAGATGAATGAGAAAGCAATACAGGATAATGTAGAGAAGTTCAAACGTAACTGGAAAGACAGACTCAACAGAGAATTGAAAGAAGTGACCTCAACCGAGAAGACGACACTTCTGGAAATGATAAAGGAACGAGCGAAAGAGATAGACAAGACGATAATCAAGCTAAGTAGATACGAAGGAACGATGTTCGAAGATCAGATGCAGTATTCCGAAGACATCCGTCTTCTGAAGAACAGACAGGAATATCTTAAATCCCAGCTTGAGGGGATTCCAAAGAAGATAGAAGAGAAATACACACTCAAAGGTGATCCCCTGGTCAATGTAGTCGCCCTCTGCTTCCTCATTCCCGAGGAGATGATCAGATGAGCACAACAATGAAGACCAAATTCGACTGGTTTGGCGTTCTGAAGATGTCGGGCCTGCTGGTCTCTGAAGTCATTTATCGCGATCACTTCGAGAAGACAGAGGGAATCACCAGGGACGAACTCTTCAGACTCCGAAGGTTTATTGACCGCTTCAACAGCGAAAGCTTCTCTGTTAATGATCTGGTTAAGGGCCTTCTTTTCGATATTCTCGCTCACGATCCAAACAACTGGAAATTCGGAAGAGATGTCTCGGCTTTCTCAGTCAAGGAAAGTGATCACGATGAGCAACTCACTTCCGACTTTGTTCTCCTATCTGACGATAGAAAAACACCGGTCTTCATAATAAAGACACTGGACAAATACAATGAGCTTGACAAGAGAAAGCCAGTTGGCAGCGGAACCTGGCGGGCGAGTGAACACATAAAATTCGAGACGTTGCTGAGACTTTCAGGCTGCCCTCTGGGGCTTCTCACTAACGGCTATGAGTTCAGACTGTTTTTCGTTGAGGAAGGCCTTTCGGCAGCATACATATCCTGGAAGCAAAGTGACTGGCTTGAAGAAGAATCAACCTTCGAGGCCTTCAGAAATCTCCTGAACGCAGGGACCCTCCTTCCAAGCAAGAAGAAAGGTCTTTACAACATAGTCAAGGAAAGCCACGAGAAGCAAGCTGAAGTTACTGACGCTCTGGCCGATCAGGTCTATCTGGTCATTAACAGGATTCTCGATTATACAAACCAGAGTGCAATAGACGTCGAGCCGGACAAGATATACGAAGCAGTGATAAAGGTCGTTATGAGGTTAGTCTTCATACTGTACGCCGAGGAGAATTCTCTGCTTCCTCACGGATTCCCCGAGTACGATGACAACTATGGCCTAATCCATCTAGCCAATTCACTCGAGACTGAGAGGAGTTTCCTTGGAGAGACGGACTTCAACTCTGTTGCTTCCTACAGATATGATGCCTGGTACAGGATGCTTGCGTTATTCAACCTGATCTATTACGGCTCAGATCACCAGGAGCTGAAGATAACTGCTCACGGTGGTGACCTATTCTCGCCCAACGAGATTCTGCCTCTGCTCAAGAGAATTAAACTTAACAACAGAGGCGTAAGGGATATTCTCCACGATCTGCTGTATATGAAAGGCCTCAGGCTAAGTTATGCTGCGATAGACGTCGAACAGATAGGATACGTATATGAAGGACTCCTGGGATACACCGTTTCCCGGGCAAGCGAACCGCTGGTGGTTACAGCCAAGGAGAAGTTCGTTCTTCCTCTTAGTGAGCTGGAAAAACGTACACCAAAAGAGATAAAAGCGCTACTGAAAGAGGTCGATTCAAAGATAAGCAACATTCCGGATTCGTTCACCGATGCTACAGATGATTCGATACAGGCAAGGGTAGCCAAATATGGGGTGATACTAGCTCCGGAAGATGAAAGGCTCATACCGGAGGGTTCCTATTATATGTCATCCTCCGGTGCCAGAAAGTCTAGCGGGAGTTACTACACTCCAAAGCAGCTGACAACGTATCTGGTTAAGGAGACGCTTGGACCACTGTGTATGGATGAAGAGAAAGACAGGGCAAGGAGTTCTTCTGAGATCCTTTCTCTGAAGATTGTCGATCCTGCTATGGGTTCGGGAGCCTTTCTTGTACAGGCAACGAATTTCGTCGCGGAGAAGCTCTTGAAGGCCTGGGAAATAGAGGGCAAAAATACTGAGATTCCAGATTCAGACAGAGAGATCCTCGCACGAAGGAACGTTGTTGAACACTGTATATACGGGGTGGACATAAACCCAACGGCAGTGGAACTGGCGAAGATGTCTCTCTGGCTTAATACCTTCTCCAAAGACAAGCCATTTACATTCCTCGATCATAAGCTGAAGTGTGGCAACTCTCTTGTGGGGGTCTTTCACGGCTGGGAGGATACAAGCGTTATATCCCCAGAGGTGTACAAGGCTTCGGGGAACGCCAGTAAAGAATGGAAGGCCGAATTATCCGGATTAAAAAGAATTAACTCTCAGTACAGACCGACTAGCAAGGAAAGTGATCTAAAAAGACAACATTCTATGTTCTCTCTTACAGACTCTCCGGACAATGAGTTTGCAAGAATAACGAGTGAGCTCGCAAGAGTCTCACACCAGATAGATGTCGCTGGAAGAGAAACAGAAGATTATTTTGCCAAGGAACAGGTTTACAAAGAGCAGTTCCTTAGGAACAGAGATTATGAAATAGAGAAGCTTAAGGCTGATGTTTGGTTAGCTCAGTGGTTCGCAAATGAACTTGACGGAGTCCTTCCGTTGACAACCGGAGAGCTTCAGGATCTCTACCAGGGAATAGACAAAAACCAGGATAGCATATCTGTCCTTATGGAAATCTCTGAACACATATACTGGACAGAAAGGATAAGCCAAGAGCGACGTTTCTTCCACTGGAAACTCGAATTTCCGGATGTCTTCGAGGCAGGGGGTTTCGACGCGGTCATTGGTAACCCGCCTTGGGAAGTGCTTAAGCTTAAGGAAAGAGAGTATTTCGCAGGAAAGGACCTTCAAGTTTATTCCAGCAAGAAGACTAATGAAAGACGGGCACTTATAGCAGGATTAGAGACAAGTAACCCAGAGCTGTTCAGATCGTATATGAAGGAATTGGAGCAATACTCGTCCACAGGCAATTACGTGTCTAATAGAACTCTATACAGTTTGACAGGCAAAGGCGAACTAAACACTTACCAGCTCTTCGCCGAGCTTTTCCTTAAGATGCGAAAAGAGAAAGGCAGATCGGGCGTGATAGTTCCAACAGGAATTGCGACAGACAAGGGAAACAGTATCTTCTTCAAGTATGTTGTCGAAAATAAATTGCTTTCCTCATTAGCTGATTTTGTTAACGGTAGCATATTCAAAAACATAGACTCCAGAATGAGATTTAGTCTTATAGTATTCGGGCACACGGAACAGTCGAAGATGCTCTTTGTCTTGCGAGACCCCGATCAGCTCTATACAAAAAGCTTCTTGAAGCTATCAGCTGAAGACCTGCTCTTGGTCAACCCAAACACCGGAACTGCTCCAGTGTTCAGTTCGCAGAGAGATATGGACCTTGTGCTTAAGATATATAGAAACAGCAAGATTCTTCTGAGGGAGTACAAAGACGGTAAGACGGATAACCCTTACGATATAGAAGTCTCCACTCAATTCCATATGTCAAACGACTCCGACAAGTTCGTTCGAGAGCAGGAGCTTATAGGAAGAGGTTATAAGAAGAACTGGATCTACTACGAGAAAGACGAAGAAAGATACGTCCCCCTTTGCGAGGGTAAGACTTTCTACATTCTTGATAGCCGTTACAACCACATAGCAGATGACGGAAATGGTACAAATTGCACTGCCGAGGAGAAATCCGATCCGTGGTTTTTCCCTAGGACAAGGTATTTTGTTAAGGAGAGCGATTGTAAGGCTTTTTATGCTGCCAAGCAGTGGGACAGAGAGTGGGTAGTTGCGTTTAGAGATATCACAAACGCAACAAATGAAAGAACATTGATTTCATCGATAATGCCAAAGGTGGGGTTTGGAAATACTGCTCCTATTATTCTCTTCGACGGTAATATCGGTCCTAGCTTCTACTTATCCTCGATCACTCATACAATTGACTATATCTTGAGACAGAAGATCCAAGGCACGCATATGAACTTCTTCATACTCTATCAGCTGCCGGTACCTGATCCTTCGAAGTTCAGAGAACTCCCAGGATTGGATGTTGGAGACGATTGCCTTGAAGATTCCGTTATCCGACGGCTTGTGAAGTGTGTGAACTACTCCTATGATATGGAACCGTTTGTGAAGGATATGGGCTACGAGATAGAACCCCGTCCGTGGAATGAGAAAGAGAGACTTGACTATTTGGCTCAGCTAGATGCAATAGCTTCCCATCTCTACGGCATTGACTATGAGGACCTGAAGTATATCTTCACAACATTCCCAATAGAGAAACGAGAGCAGGAAAGAGAGTATGGGACTTACTTATCCAGAGACCTGGCCTTGAAGTACTTCGAAGAATATAGACCGAAACTCTTTCAAGGAGGACATCTGTATTGATGAGGTTCTTGTTTCATTAAGGAATCTGATCAAGAATACAGAATAATATTGAGGTGATCCTATGTCCATTAACCCGGTCGTCTTCAGTAAAGAGACCTTCGAGAGCTTTACAGATTTTCTTATAAGCACTCTGAATATCGCAGATGAAGGCTTGGAGAACCAACTCAAGGATCTAATAGCCTATGATCTTCTAAGAGGGTCTCGCCTGGTTAATGGACCATACATCTACCTAAATCGCCCTTTCGTAAAAGGCAAAAGCATAAAAGAGTTCACGGAAGCGCTCAACCTTGATCCGGTATTGAATACAGTTTTCACATACGAAAATTTACATAAGCATCAGGAAGAAGCGGCCGAGAGCATTGTAAACAAACATCACACCATAGTCTCAACAGGTACCGGCTCCGGAAAGACCGAGTCCTTCCTCCTGCCAATAATCGATCGTGCGAAGAAACAACAGGAGAAGAAACTGCTGGCGCTCCTTATTTACCCTATGAACGCCCTGGTTAATGATCAGCTAAGACGACTCAGAATGATGCTTGCAGGAACCGGCGTGACGTTTGCAAGATACACCGGAGATACTCCTGAAACCCTTCCTTCGAATATCCGGAGACCCGCAAATATGGTGAGGTTTACGGAAGAGCAGCTCGAAGAGGTCATAAAGGGTACACTGGCGCCCTGGGAAGAGCGGCTCTGTCGAGAAGAGATCCGTGAAAACTCTCCCCAGATAATGCTCACAAACTACTCTCAGCTTGAGCATTTGCTTCTTCGAAACAAGGATCTAGATATTTTCAGAGACTCCGATTTGCAGTTCATCGTTATGGACGAAGTGCATAGTTATGTCGGAGAACTTGGCTCGGAAGTGGCCTGTCTCCTGAGAAGACTGAAGCTCGTTGTTCCGCATCCGGAAAACATCACCTTCATTGGCACCTCTGCGACGGTTGCCTCTCGTGACGAAGAACCTGAAACGGTAGTAAAACGCTTCGGTTCAAGACTCTTTGGTGTTGAACAAGACTATATTAGGCTTGTAACCGAGTCTTACATAGAGCTCGAAAGAGAACCGGATGAATACGTTCCGCTGTTTTCAAGGGATCCGGGAGAGATTCTAAAGGAGATGGTATATGAGGTTTCTCAGATTCCTGAAGATGGAGAACCGGGGCCGGAATTCTACAAACTGCTGACACAGTTGACTTACAAGACCATAAACAAAGACAACGCTTACACGATATTGAAGAAGAACGTTATCATAAGCGAATTGCAGGAGCTTTTCAGCAAGCCCACGCTTCTGGAAAAGGCTGTTGAGAGAATCAGAGAGTTAGCTGGGAGGAAAGATGCTGGCAATGATTCTCTCGCGGCGGAGATATACTCCTATCTACTTGCCGGGCTCATAGTAAAAGAAGACAACGAACCTTTACTCCGCCCGAAGATCCACTTCTTCGTAAGGGGCATTCAAAACCTGAAGGTTGCATTTGTAGATGGCCAGAGACAGATAATACTGAACGATATAGATGAGCTTCAGGATCACTACTATTTCAGCCTTTACGGTTGTGCTAGATGTGGCCAGCATTACTTTGTCATTCCCTCGGCATCTGCTAACCAGGCTGAAGGAGTCACTTTCTACACACCCGTTGGTATGGGGGATGAGCCTGAAGAAAGCCGGATGGTTCTCCTTACAGATGTAATTACCGGGGACGAACAGGCCTACCTCAGTCAAAATGTATGGGTCTGTGAGAAATGCGGGACCGTCCACGAAGCACCTGTGCAGAAATGTATGAATACTCTTTGTGGTTCAGACAAACTTATTCAAATGAAGAAGGTTCCAATTGCAGCACGGCTCAGATGCCTCTCCTGTGGTGTTTCGCTCGGGAAAGATGATGAGGAGGATAGATCCTCGAACCTAATGCCCTCTGTGTCAAATGAAGCTTTAGACATTCTCATTCTCGCTCAGAATATGCTAAATTCTGTTTCCAAAGATGCGGCAAAGCTTCTCGTATTCACGGACAACCGGCAGGAGGCCGCCTTCCAGGCAGCCTTCATAAATCAGAGGTCGAAACGGTTTAGGCTCAGAGACTATCTCTACGCTGTTCTAGAAGAGGGCCGAGCATACACAAGCGATGAACTGGCTGGAGAAATAGCTGAACGCATTCGTGAGAAGGGTGAATACAGAGACTTTGAAGTTGAAAATGCAATGAGGCCTAATTACTTCAAAGATTCTGTAGAATGGTTTCTTCTAGAAGATTTCTTTATGCCCCGCTATAGACGTGGAAGCCTTGAGAACCTTGGGCTTGTTAAGCTTACTTACGGGAATGTAGTTAGCAGCAAGGAATTCGTGAAACACTGGGCAGAAGAATTCGGAGCCCCTGTAGAAGAAATACTGGCAATAATTGAAAATCTTCTAGACCATATGAGAGTCAACACAGGTATAAGCCATACGCTTCTCGGAATAACAAACCGGGATCCCCGAGTTGCTAGCGGTTATATAAACCTCAGTAAGTGGTTTGGCCCCGAAGTTTACATCCTGAATGCCCCTACCTACAATAGCAAGAGCAATCTCAAATGGTGGATTTCAAACAGTGGGACTTCATATTATCAGAGGTTTATAAAGAAGGCATTTCCGGAAAAGAAGGATCTCGCAGATGATTTCCTCCAGGAGCTGTGGAGCTTTTTGGTGGATGAAAGGGTGCTAGTCGAACGCGAGGACTCACATTTCGCCATAAACAGCGAGGCCATTTACTTCACTAAGGCGCCTAAGAGAGAAGACGATGATCTTCCTCATCTTTACGAGTGCAAAAAGTGTGGTACGAGAACCTTCAGAAAGACGCCCGGCTTGGTTTGCCCCAGGCACAACTGTGATGGTCAATTAACTGATGTATCAGTCGATACGGACGATTATAATGTCAAGAGACACTTATCAAACAGAGAGATCAGAAGTCTGAAGGCCTTTGAACATTCCGGCCAGGTTCGTAGACCCGAAAGGGAGAGAATCGAGAAGGAATTCAAAGATGAGAATGGAACGGTAAACTGCATTGTGGCGACTCCTACACTTGAACTGGGAGTGGATATAGGGAAACTGGATATGGTTCTTCTTAGGAATGCACCGCCAACTCCAGCAAATTACGATCAGCGAGCTGGAAGGGCCGGAAGGAGACACAGGATAGCGGTCGTTACTGCATACTGCGGGCGAAGCTCCCACGATCTGTACTTCTTTTCAAGACCAGAAGAGATGATTACAGGAAAGATAAAGGTTCCAGCCTTCTCTATGGTGAATATTCCGCTAATTGCTAAACACTGTCACTCGGCAATCACGACAAAACTTCACAGCATTACGAATATAGAAGACAAAGCATTAATGCAGGCCTATCTTCCTAATTACATAAACGCCTTCTTCAACGGGATAGACCTGTTTGCGGATAATGCAGCTGAAACGCTTAAGAACCTATTTGGTTTCTCTAAACCCCTGAAAGAACTGATATACAGACATTACGAGCTTCTCAGAGAAGAGTTAGAGCGTTTCTTCAAGTACTGGCCATCTGAAGCTTTGAAGACATTAAGGGAGTCGGTGGAGGGAGAACTGGAAGACTTTCTAATTAACGGTTCTCCGGAACAGCTTGATAAGATATTTATTCACATACGCGACGATCTCATTTTCCTGATAAACGAAAGGGCCGAGTTGTTTAGACGTGGTTCTACTTCGAGAGAACTTAGTTCAATTACAAAGCACTTGAATGCCTTTATGCACCCACAAGGCGGTGAGAACTCAGTCAGTGATTTCTATACGATCTCCGTTCTGATCAAGTATGGGTTTTTCCCCGGTTATTCACTCGCAAAAGGCCACGTTACTGCCCGCTGCCTGGACAACGAAGGTTTCGTTGAAATCGACAGAAACTACAATATCGCTCTAAGGGAATTTGCACCGCTTTCCAGGCTTTACGCAGTAGGGAAAAAGTACCGACCGACACGGTATAACTTCTACAACGCTGACACAAAGGCGGGCTTTAGGCAGAGATTCATCATAGTCGAAGACTCCATAATGCCTGAAAAACCCGATGAACCTTCTTTCGATAACCCAGCTCAGTTGAAGCTTGATTCAATACACCTCACGGACCCCAAGTTGACTCTCGAAGGCAGGCCCGGGGATAGTGAGAATCGTAGAGTCATTATGGGCTACGACATAAGAGGAATCGTTAAGGGAAATCACCTGGGAGGATTTACTGCCAAGTCTGATGGAATGATTACTTCTTTCAGGAGAAAAGACGTAGTTGTCCTCATAAACGTTGGTTCGAAACGCGATACACCTAACTATGGCTATGGTTTCTATATTTGTCCCGAATGTGGGGTGATAGAAGAGAATACTCCTAATGGGAAAGATCACTTCAAAAGACACTTGGAAGCCGTCCATAACAAACATATTCAAGGAGAAAGACTCAACGAGTATAGGAGAGGCATTCACGCAGAATTCGTGTCTGATGTAATGGTTGTGGGCCCTTTCAAAAGCTTCGAAGAGGCAGCCAACTATATGGAAGCGATGAAGGTGGGGGCATCTATTGACCTGGATATTAGCACCAGTGAAATTGATAGCTTCATAAACGGGCTTGAAGAGAACTACCACGTCACTTTCTTCGAAACAGTACCAGGGGGCTCGGGGTACATTGAGGTGTTGTTCCAGTACAGAGAAAGTGTAATGAAGACCGCAAGGACACTTCTCGATTCCTGCGATTGCAAGGCTGCCTGTTACAGGTGCCTGCTGAGCTTCTGGAATCAACCCTACCATTCAGTTCTCAATAGGAAGAAAGCAATCGAAGTACTTGACTTCATACAAACTGCAGGGGCTACCACAGTGGTGAAAATACCGGGCACCAGGCGAGAGAAGACTTCTGATGGGAACCTAGAGTCGCCGGCCGAGGCGAAGTTCCTTAACATTGTTAGGGAGTTCGGGCTTCCAGATCCTAATCTTCAATACCAGGTAACCATCTCAAATACGACGACCATCGCAGATTTTGCATATCCTGATAAAAAACTCCTTATCTACATCGATGGCTACACTTATCATAAGGGCAAAGGGCAAGGGAAAATAGACCTGGATAGAAGGCAAGAACTAATACTTAGAGCCAGCGGCTACGAAGTCATTCGGATCGGAGCCAAAGACCTGGATGACGACGAGATAATGGAACTGTATCTTAAGTCAATATCCAAGATATTTGACTAGTAGTGTTCCGTCAAGAAAGCAACTCATTAGTACTGCCCAAGCTTGCTTTGGAAAACCTTCGCTTGAGTTTATCACTTAATCTT
>NZ_DJGL01000101.1:0-7680 GCF_002432735.1 Mesotoga sp. UBA5847
CAACGTGGTTTTCATCAGCGACCAGAGGATTTTTTCTCTTAAGCGCACAGCGGTTCTTATGCTTGCAACTTGGAACATGCAACTCGCAACTGTTCTTTCGAAGGACGGGTCCTTGCTCTTGGACGGTCAACGGATTACGTCTCTTTCCAGTGTTCAGCGGCTCTTTCGAACAAACAGCTGTTCTCCCAAGAAAGGCTTCTAGCGATCTAACCAGACCCCGGACCCGGTTCATACCCGCGAAGAAGGCATTGCGGCCTGGGACGTTCTTGCCTGGCCTTGCGTCCGCCGATGTTCTTCGGCGCCTGCCTTTAGTCTGATCTTTTATTTTTCGCACCTAGATCTTGCAACGTGGAACTGGCAACTTGCAACTGGTCTCGGCCGCGAAGCGAAACTGGCGAAGGCGTAGCCTTCACAGGCGCGATGATTTTCGCCTTTTGACTGGACTCTGTAAGCAGACTCCTCCTCATCACACGTAATCAAAACCGTAGTCTGGAAGAGTTATAGGAAGACCCTTGAACTTGCTGCAGCATAGAATCTCCTGATTAAGTTCGGCCAAAGAGAGTCTTTCAGCACTCTCCAGAAATCTGTCGTAATCCTCCGAAAGCATTACCTCGGTGAAATAGCTTTCCATCTGATCGAAGAAGTGGCGTTTCGAAATGACTTTTGCCGTTCCCGGAAACTCGCATGGCAGGCTTTCTTCGCTTCTGAATAGTCTGTCGGCGATTATAGTGCACTCTTCAAGTCCTTCTTTTTCTATGAAGCTTCTTGTCAAGGATATTACGTCCTTGCTGCTGCCTCCATATTCCACAACGTGATTCACCGTTTCCTTTTCCACAACGGTGATGTACGCTCTGTCGTTGATATAGGTCTTTGTCTTTCTGGCCACTGCGTATCCTGTCGAGAAGATCTTCTCAAAATCCGAAAAGCTCCTGATGTATCTGACGGGTTTCAGTCGGTACAGGTCAAGAATCCTTCCGATGTCGGTACGCTTCGCTTCCCTCATCGCGGTTGCTCTACCATGTTTCACTACAATCTTTTTGAGACCGGGGGGTTTGACCGCTCCAAAACGCTGATACATCCCTCTTCCTCCGGATATGATGAGCAGTGATAGTCCCAGATCTATAGCCAATTCCTCTGCCTTGGCAAGAGTCACGGCGCCGTAATTCTTTCCGCGGTAGTCTGGGTGAGTGCATACCGAACCAACGAGTCCAACTTTCATTCTGTGACCGAATAGAGATATTTCTCTGGGAAGGAGCCCGATCATCGCTACAGGTCTTCCAGCCTCTTTGACAACGGTTATGTTCTTAACGTTTTCCTCGGAGAAAAGCACAGGAAAGATCTTGCCCATTTCAGTATTGAAGACCAGAGATGCGAGCTCAATAGCTCCTTCGAGATCTCCGATCTCAGCTCGGACGGGGCTGCTCAAGAGAACACCTCCCAACATCATCTTAATCAGCTATATAATTGATAATCTCATAAACACGAGTTAGCTGCAAGATTATGATTAAATAGAGTTTGATAATTAAATCGAAAGGGTGATTTCGTTGTCCGAGACAGTGCACAGAATAATGCTTGATGACAAAGAATTGATAGTTATCGGTACCGCCCACGTATCAAAGAACAGCGCCGAAGAAGTGAAGACGATCATTGAGGAAGAGAAACCCGATTCCGTTGCTATAGAGTTGTGTAATTCCCGTTATCAATCGATGCAGGATCAGGATAGATGGAAGAAGACCGATATCGCAAAGGTTGTTAAGGAGAAGAAATCCTTTCTTCTTCTGGCAAATCTCATACTCTCTTCCTATCAGAAGAGAATGGCGAAGCAGATAGGAATTCAAGCTGGACAGGAGATGCTGCAGGCTATTGAGTCGGCAAAAGAGATAGGAGCGCAGCTTGTTCTCGCGGATAGAGATATTCAGGTTACTTTCGCAAGAATATGGGGAAATCTCGGCTTCTGGGGAAAGACGAAACTCTTCTTCACTCTCGTTCTGTCAATTTTCAGCGATGAGAAGATAACCGAAGAAGATCTTGAAAAGATGAAGTCGGGTGATATGCTTACATCGGCTCTTAGTGAACTTTCAAAGTCTTTTCCGCAGCTGAAGGAGACTCTTATTGACGAGAGGGACAAGTTTCTTGCCCAGAAGATCAAGACGGCTCCAGGAAAGAAAGTAGTCGCAGTCGTTGGTGCCGGACATGTCCCGGGTTTGAAAGAGGCTATAAAAGAGGATCAGGACCTTGCGGCACTCAGCAAGATCCCTCCGAAGAAGAAGACCGGTAAGATTATCGGCTGGACCATATCAATAGTCATTATTGCTCTCATGGTATCTACTATTATCGTGAACAGGGATGCCGGATTAGACCAGATACTGGCCTGGATCCTCTGGAACGGATCGCTTTCTGCTCTGGGGACTATTGCAGCTCTTGGCCACCCTCTCTCTATATTGACTGCTTTCTTCATTGCTCCGGTGAGTTCCTTGAACCCTATTCTCGCTGCCGGGTGGTTTGCCGGTCTTGTGGAGGCGCTGGTGAGAAAGCCAAAGGTCTTCGACTTTGAAAACTTGAACGAAGATGTAAGTTCATTCAAAGGGTTCTGGAAAAACAGAGTTACGAAGATCCTTCTGGTTGTAGTATTCGCGAACGTTGGAAGCAGTGTGGGGACTTTTATCGGGGGAGCCGAGGTCATTAGGATCTTTGTTAAGTCTTTCTTCGGATAAGAGGATGCCTGCGTTCTTGAATGCTTTCATTGTAGAACAAAGAGACTGACGATATTGCTGAGAGTGTACCCAAGGTTGGTTTCTAGGAGCACATAGGTTCCTGAAGGAAGGAATTTCAAACAGCCGGCTACTTCTGATCGGGAGAAGATTTGCCGATTGGGCCCTTGCAGCCTACTTTATTCTTGATGAAGATGGTTTCACAGTTGCGTAGAATGTCCTTGGCACGGTGAGCTTATCGAAGGAAAAGGGATACGTCGATAGAGAGAAGTAACAGACATCGGTTTATCCGGCAAATTCTCAGTAACTAAGGCTAGTTTGTTCCGTAATGCATCATAATTAAATCTACTCAAGAGAGAAGAGCTTCGTCTTTTGAGTCCAAATGTAATATAATAGTATCGTAAGACATTTGCTTTTTTATGAAGCGTTGATTACTTCAGTATCGATCATCGATTACACTGTTTTTTTTGCTCTTTGATAATCTCTCTCGTTTCTTGTCATTACCTAGTTGAAACAGCTTTATCCCAGTCAAAACTGTGTCTCTTACGAACTAGCAACTACAAAAGGAGGCGAAAAAAGTGAAGAGAAGACTAACAACTTCTGTGTTAGTGATGTTGTTGCTGCTCGGCGGGCTTGCGCTTGCAGTGCAGAAGGGGCCCTATCCTGATCTTGTCTATTTCAACGTTAGGATGTCCGAAGATATCGCTCTGAAAGATACTGCGGAAGGGATGACCGATATCTTCATGTGGGGTCTATCTGGTCCTCAGATCTTCGGACTCGATCAGGCCACCAGAGACAAGCTTGATTTGTATGCCGTTCCATCCGGTTCGTGGTCGCTACTGATGAACCCGATTCCCAACGAAGCGCCCTATGTAGTAGAAGTTGGGGGCAAGGAGTACTTCAATGCCTTTGCTATCAGGGATATCAGGTTTGCGATTAACGACTTGATTAACAGACAGTACCTAGTCGATGAGATTCTTGGAGGTGCAGGCACTCCGGCCTTCACTATGGCTACAACGGGACAGCCTGGAACGTACCGTTATAACCTTCTCGCAACGAAGTTTGGCTTTACAGCAGAGGGTAACGAGGCAAGAGCTTTGGAAGTAATAGAAAGCTCTATGCAAGCTGCGGCTAATCTTCCGGAAAATGTCGGAAGGCTTGTGAAGAGAGCCGATGGCTTCTGGTACTTTGACAATGAGCCCGTTACGATCAAAATCGCCATTAGAGTGGACGACCCTCAAGGCCGCCTAAAGGAAGGAGATTACATCGCCGATCAGCTGGAAAAGGCAGGACTGAAGGCTGAAAGGCTTTACTGGGACAGGATCAAATGCAGCAGCGTTGTTTACGGTGGAGATCCGGCGGAATTCACCTGGCAGATGTACACAGAAGGCTGGGGAGCAGGAGCAACAAGAGCCTTCTGGGAGCATATCGTCGCCCAGATGTACGCCCCGTGGTACGGGTACATGCCAGGTGGAATGACGGAAGGCTTCTGGAACTATCAACAGGATGAGATTGATGAGGTTACACTGAATGCCTATACCGGAAACTTCCTGACCGAGGAGGAGTACTGGGAACTGGCGCTGAGAGGTCTTGAGCTGGGTCTTGAGGAAGCAGTCAGGATATATGTTGTAAATCAGTTGGATTTCTTCGTTGCCAACTCGGCGAGACTGAAGCAGAGATTCGCTTATGGGCTTGGGGACGGTCTCAACACCTGGTCGATAAGAACTGCCGTTACAGATGACCGAACGCTATTCATAACGCAGTTCTCGGCTATGGGGTCGCTCTTCATGGATGCCTGGGACCCGATAGGGACGGACGGTTTTGACAGCGTATACTCGAATTACATAGCCGGAAACCTTTATGATTCCGCGATGTTCGAAAGTCCGGCCTCAGCTATCCCCACACCTTTAAGAGCGGTACCGGTTGAAGTTGAAACCAGGGCAAGGCGTAACGAAGAGGGAGATGTATTAGGCGACTTTGATGTTCCCACAAATGCGATAAATTACTGCCCGTTCAACGAAGCCTGGCTGGAGGTTGGAGAAGGGAAAAAATCGATGTCTATGGCTACGTATGAGTTCAGATTCGGCAACTTACATCATGGACAACCAATTTCGATAGTTGATTTTCTGTACGCTCAGGGCTTCCAGATGGAATGGGCCAACAAAGAGGGCGATGATGACCTCCAGTACGAGCGGGCGTATTCCTCGTCGCTTAAGAGTTCGTTGGATACTATAATAGGCTGGGTATTGAACGAGGATGATACCATAACGGTGTATTTCGACTACAACTTCCCCGCGAGCAAGGAAAGAGTTGCTAGTTGGGGAGCGCCGGGTATAAGTGTCTCTGCATCGGGCCATGCGGTCGGTTGTGCATGGGAAATCGCAGAAGCAATGTCGTTGCTTGTAACTGAAGGCAGCAAGTCCGGCACTTCTTACTCAATAACTATGGATCCTGCCTTCACCGAAGTCGATGCTATTGCTCCTGCGTGTGTGAAAGACATCAGAGCTAAACTTGTCGAGATGAAGGAAAGGAAACACATTCCAAACTACATCAAGGAGTTTGTGGATGAGCAGTATGTTCTCGAGAGATACGATGCGGCGATCAAATTCATAGACAACTACGGTCATGCTTACATCAGCAACGGTCCGTTCTATCTCTCAAAGTTCGATTCAACATCTAACTTCATGGAACTAAGAGCTTTCAGAGATCCAAGCTATCCATTTGAAGACACCTACTGGATAGAGGAACTGAAGGTGCTAAGACTGGAGATTGACAGTATCGAAACCCCCGCCTTCATAGGGAAGGGTAGCGATCTTCCAGTAACGGTCCACGTCGCGGAAGTCACGTACCCGATTGACGAGGCGATTCCTGCGACAGTCGGAGAAGTAACGGTTTCTTTGATTTTCGGTCAGGAAAGCGTCGAGTTCAAGGCTGTTATGGTCCAGCATGGCGTCTTCGAGTGCACGATACCGGCAAGTGTGTTTGAGAAACTCGAGTCTGGATCATACGTTATCATGGCCATTGCCGAGCTTGAAGGAGCTATCCCAGCTTCGGCTTCCACTTCGGTGGTCCTCTTCTGATAGCTTTCTGAAGAGCTATTTGAAGAGTAGTTCGCATTTTGGAGAGGTAGTGTTTTTTGCGCTGCCTCTCCTTCAGTTTCTCAAGGAAACGCGGGTTCGAGAAATGAGGTGCGATGAGAAAGATTTTGCTCTGTAAGGTAGATCTCGAGCATCTTCTGCTGTCTGCAAGACGGCAGTCACTGTTGGACAAACTCAACGTCTATCGATGAATGAGAATGGGACAAGTTCACGGCCGAGTGAAGATAGCTCAAAAGATACCCCAGAAAATCTGGGGTCTTGTTACTTCATGAAGCATGGCTACAAGGAGAAGAACTCCTCTTAAGTCTCAAGAACTCTCTTTTGAACAGACCCGCAAATAGGGTATCGAAAGTCGTCTCAGCATAAAAGAATCAGAAATCGCTCCAGCGAAATCAGTTCAGAACCTACGGTGCTTCTAGTACCCCCTAACTTTTCTCAAGAACCTTTCAACTTCTTCAGAAGGGATCTCCAGATGGCCGGGCCTTGCGCCTGAGAGATGGGTTATCTGCGCCAGAAATTCCAGTGTTTCGAGCTTGGCGTAAGCCTCTTCAATGCTTTTACCGGTAACGGTGACACCGTGATTCCTGAGAACAAAGGTTCTCGAACCCTGCTTCAAGCCTTCACCGAATACCTCTGCGAAATCGTCTGTGCCTGGCATTTTGTAGGGCAGATAAGTTATTGGAGCCAGCATGAGCGCCGTTTCGGGCAGGACGTTTACCGGGAACTCCTTCTGTTGAACGGCCATAGTCGTTGCATGGACAGGATGAGCGTGAAAAACGGATACAACTTCGTTACACTCTCTGTAAATCTTCAAGTGCATTCTGTATTCAGACGATGCTTCTCTTCTTCCTCTCACTTTGTTTCCCGCAAGATCGACCTCGACCAGATCCTCTTCCGTCAAAAAATGCTTCACCATTGTTGTAGGAGTTATCACAATATGATCTCCGATTCGAACGCTCATGTTTCCGCCGGTGCTTTCCGTTAGTCTTCTGTCCCACGCCAGCCTTGCAAAAAGGACCAGTTCTTCTCTCAAATCCATAATGACCTCCATTCTGTTCGATATTCTGCTCTATATATAGAATGAAATAATAATAAGTCGATTTTATTATAGCGAGTTACTTTTCGTTGCCGAGAACAGTTGCAAGTTGTCAGTTGCAGTGTGCCAAGATGACGTCAAGGACTGTCATTCGAGAGCTTAAACTTCTGAGCCTGCGCTGGAATCCACTCACTTTCTCATCCCGTAGTGGTTCTGTACGGGAGCTAATCTCGACCGTCTTGAGCTGCGGACGATGTAAGAGGTTTGAGGCTAGAGGTCAGAAAGGCAAGATCTAATTGCTCTTCTTACCTCTTGCCTCTTACGTCTTTTTTTTTTGCGATCTCGATCTTGCGAATTAGTGCACACCCTCCGCCACTGCTTGGCCCTCCTCCCTCAAGGAAGGACTTAAGATCAGGATCATCAGGAGCCAAATACAGCATGCACTGCCAAGAGAGAAGAAGCATAATATGATTTCTTTTTAGCTCCCTAACTTATGGGTAATGATGAACTCTCGAGAGGGGATCAAGAGCTTTTCAAGGCTTTTGGAGATCCCGAACCCTTGCCTGCCCTCTTTGCTTTTCTCTTCTCTTTATTTAAATGGATGGTTTGACCAAAAACGAAGAACAGATCCTCGCTTTGGAACGAATAACGGGTTCTTTGTCAACGAACGGAGAACCAGTTTCTCTTGCTCTTTCGAACCCCCAATCACAAACCTCCGACCCCGGCCTTCGCTCTTACAACTAACAACAACTTGCAACTGATCTTTTGCTCTTACCAACCCCCAACCTGCAATCCCCGACCTCGGTAATTTCTTCTCCCTTCGACCCCCAATGGT
>NZ_DJGL01000086.1:0-2634 GCF_002432735.1 Mesotoga sp. UBA5847
TCACCCCCAGGCTCTCTCAGAACCGGACTTTCAGATAGCAAACCTAGATGATTAAACAAGTTCAGCATGACGGATTGTGAAGTTCTCTCTCTCTTTAACGGAGAACGGAGAACCGATGACGGTGAACCGAAAAAGCTAACTCTCGGTCTTATCAATTTCCTGCAGGTATTCGCCTACTTCATCGATTGAAAAGTATTTGCTCCATCTCTTCTGCTCTCTTCCATCCACTTGAACTATTATTGTTGGAACCGTGAACACGGAATGTTCTGAGGCAACAGCTGGATTCTCTACTGTGTTTATCTTGAAGAACCTCCAGGAAGCAAATGCTTTCTCCACTTCCTCTAATTTTGGCTCAATCGCCGCACAAACTGCGCAGCCGGGGCTGAAAAAGTCGATAACCACCTTTCCGATGACTCCCCTCAATTCTGCCAGAGTTACTTCCTTCACTTCATCGCCTCCTAAAAGCATTATAATTGATAATAATAGTAGAATTTGAACGAGGTGAAGACTTGCAACGAGAAGGCATAAGGACATCTGTGTTCGTACCCATTGTGAAGCTCTGCGGCGAATACTATCTTCTTCTCACAAGAAGATCTACGAAGATAAGTCATCCTGGGCAGATCAGCTTTCCTGGTGGTCACGCAGAAGAAGACGAAACTCTTCTAGAATGCGCGATAAGAGAGATGAAGGAGGAGATAGGCGCCTCTCCGTCTTCACTTGAAGAGGTATGCCAGCTCAATGTCAGTACCACTGTCACCTCAGGGAGAGAAATCACTTCGTTCCTGGGGTTCATCGATGAACTGAAATTCAGGCTCAACAAGAGCGAAGTGGAGGATATCATCTTTCTTTCGATTGAGGCTCTCAAACTCTCCGCTCCGGAACCAATGATCATGCCAAGCGGAAAGAGAACGATCAGATTTCGTTTTCCCGGGTTCATAGTTTGGGGAGCTACGGCAAGAATAATCGAAGTAGCTATTGAGAGAATACTAGAGATAATTGAGAGTCGTGAAGAAGGTATGTCCGAGTGTATAGATGTCAATTACAAAACACATATAAGAGAGGAGTGATTGAATGCTAGACTTCACGTTTCACAATGCGACCAAGATAATCTTCGGAAAAGATACCGAACAACATGTTGGAACCGAGATTTCCCGGTTCGGCAAGAGAGTTCTTCTTCACTACGGTGGAGGCAGTATAAAGAAGACCGGCTTGTACGACCGTGTTGTAAAAAGCCTAAGAGAAGCCGGAGTTGAGATCTTCGAGCTTGGAGGAGTAATGCCCAATCCAAGGTTGTCTCTTGTAAGAGATGGAATCGAACTCTGCCGAAAAAAGAACGTCGATGCAATCCTCGCAGTTGGCGGGGGAAGTGTTATCGACTCGGCCAAGGCGATAGGAATTGGAGTACCTTACGGTGGAGATGTCTGGGACTTCTACTCGACCGGCAAGAAAGTAGAAAAGATGCTCCCGCTCGGTGTTGTGCTAACAATTCCTGCAGCCGGAAGCGAATCGAGCGGCGGATCTGTAATCACAAACGAAGACGGCTGGTACAAGAGAGCAGCAAACAGTGTTCACATGAGAGCGAAATTCGCAATAATGAATCCCGAACTGACTTTCACACTGCCTGCTTACCAGACGGCGGTAGGTGCGGTAGATATAATGTCCCATGTCATGGAAAGGTACTTCACAAATGTGAAGAACGTGGATTTCACGGACAGACTCTGCGAAGCTACTCTAAGAACAGTGATCAAGAACACACCTATAGCTCTAAAAGAGCCTGAGAATTACGATGCGAGAGCGGAGATAATGTGGGCCGGAACCATAGCTCATAACGACTTGCTAAGCACGGGAAGAATCGGAGACTGGGCTACTCACGGCATGGAACATGAACTCAGCGCGATATACGACATAGCTCACGGCGGAGGCCTGGCGATTATGTGGGCTCCGTGGATGACTTATGTGTATAAGCACGATGTTGAACGCTTTGCCCAATTTGCATACAGAGTCTGGGACGTCGAACCGGACTTCCGTAATCCTGAAAAGGCCGCTGTTGAGGGAATTAGAAGGCTGAAGGAATTCTTTGCTAGTCTCGGTATTCCCGTTACCCTGACAGACGCCGGAATTCCCGACGACAAGTTTGAGGAGATGGCCAAGAAGGCAACTGAAGACGGGCCTCTGGGACAGTTCGTACAACTTCATAAGGACGATGTTAAGAAGATCTACGAACTGGCGAAGTGAACTTATGCTCGGTTTAGCGTTATCTGTTTGCCAAAAGACCGTAAGTCTCAGTCAGAAAGCGAAACAAGGTTTTGCATTTGGAGTTTGGAAAATCGGGTAGCGAGTGAGGAGTGCAATAGAGTTGTAGGGGCGTGCGGCTGCACGCCCCTTTTCTTAAGAAAGACTGATGAATCTGCAAAGACTTTGCATATCCTATGAAGGGGAAGAGACCCTAGTAAGCATTGTTGTGTTCTTCAAATCACCCGATACTGCCATTTCGTAGAGCCCGCATGAACCGCGTGGCGTCACGTTTTTGGTTCTCTCTGCTCTTTATGGCGAACAGCCGTTCGCCCCTACAAGAAGTGCATGATTTTGAATCGGATCTCAGATCACAAAGGAAGTGTGGATCTACCAGGGGAT